>JAKFUN010000202.1 GCA_021732675.1 Phycisphaerales bacterium | reverse complement strand
AACTACCCGCACCTGCCCAGCACCCAAGCTCGTAACCGACCCGAACAGGCGCACCGCCCCGCCCGTGCCGCCGGTTCCGCCCGGGCCCGCGTGACCACCGCGGCTGCCCACCACGTCTCCCATCAACACAATCACCGGGGCCCGCAACTCCAGCGTCCCGCCGTCCCCACCCCTTACCTGCACCCGAGTGCCATCCAGCCCCGGGCCGGCGATGATCTCCCCAGCCACGAAGATCTTGGTCGCCGACTCCAGCGTGATCGAAGCTCCGTCCCCACTCCCTGCCGTCACTTCACCAACGAGAGAGCCCAAAATAACAATGTCGCCACGCGACATGACGTGCAGATCTGTCTCCGCATGCACCTCTTCGCTCACCCCGATGATGTACTCGTCTGTGACCACCTGTCCGCCATCAAGGCGGATCGTCTGTTGCTGCAAGGTCATCGCGCCCCCTACAGGCGCCGCCCCCATTCCAACAACAAGACAAACGCCCCAAAACACGGAGCAAACACGCCCCAACAACCCACGCTCGCACACAGCACGGCCGATCTTCATGGCAACGCTCCTAGTGCGGTCGATTCGGTCCTGAGGGCACCCAACAAGCGCCCGGGCGCAGTCTACCCCCCGCCCCCTTCTGCTCAACATGAATTCTTGTGGTTGCAGCTCCAAGAGCCAGTTCTGGTGTTTCTTGCAAGTCCGCAGGATGCGGGAAATATGCTAACAAACCCATAACACCAAGCCGCGATCCCCAATCACCTCACCAGGGCACCGTGTGCAGCGCCGCCTCCTCACCCGGGCTCCCCACCGGCCCCCTCCACGCCCAAGTACATCAGCGTGAAGCTGTGCAAGATCGGGTACCTCACCACGCAGCGATAGATGTCAAAGATGGTCTGGTCCCACCCGCGGGCCCGAATCTGGCTCTCGACAATCGCGCCATACTCAGGAACCGCCGGCGTGTACATCGCCTGCAAGCGCGTGCCCAGGTGCGAGGCGCTTCCTTCAAAGGGCAGGTCCGTGGGCCGCCGCTCCGGTGTGAACTTCGAATCCGGGCCCAAAATCCGCACGCCCAGCGTCTTGGGATCCGACCACCCGCGCGGCAACAACAAGTCCACCAAGAGCGTCTCTGTCGGGTCCGAGCATCGACACGAGCACCCGTGGGGTGGCTTGGTCGACCCGCCCGGGAAGTTGCCGTTGAACGAGCGCCACCACACCGACGCCTCGCTGGTTCGCCCCAGGTCATCCAGCACCAAAAAGTCCCGCGTCACCCCCTCCGGCAGCGCCCGCCTCTCAAATCGCGGCAAAGGCTTGCTGCACACATCCGTCAGAAGCTCGCCCCCATCAATCGAAACGTTCGCCGATGGCGCCTCCGGAGGTGGCTCATTCCCCCCCCAAGTCCGCAACATCGCCGACATCGACACCCCCGCCCCCGCCCGATACCCCCGAACCCCGATCTGGGCCCGAATGCTCAAGCTGTCCAACTCCCCAGTCGGGCGCTGAAAAAAGACCGCGCAGTGAACGCTGGTCCGCACCGACACGCCCCACACCCCAAGGTTGGCACGAAAGGCGCTGCGGCGAAGCTTCGTCCAAGGGGCCGACTCGGGAGGACGCAGCGACGAAAGGATCGCCGCGAATGTCTCGCGAGTCTCAGCGTGATCGCGTACCCACGCGTCAAACTCCGAGTACGCCCGCTCCACGTCCGTCATGAGCTCATCCGGCACCCCGGCATCACGCGCCGCTCGCACAAACCGGTCCATCGCCCGTGCCTTGGGGACCAGCCGCCCCACCGTGATCACATCCTCGGCGCTCCCCAAAGAAAAGATCTGCCACGCCAATGCCGCGTCCAGTCCGAGAATCCGGCGCAGTTCCGCGGCCTTGGTCGCGGCTGGGATGGCCGCCAAGGCCCGGGCCAGTGTTTGCCGCAGCCCAGACAGCACCTGGACCGCACCCTCTTCAAACCTTTTCACGACAAGGGCTTGCGAATCCGGCTGACCGGCCACTGACCCCTCACTTTCACGAGACGCATGGAGCATCGCGTTAGCCTACCGAACGGTCGTCGCCTCAGCAAGCGATCATTTTGACTCTAGGAGTATTTTTGCAAACCATTGAAGAATCTATTGCAGGGACGCGACGAACCAGTAATATTCAGGTCATCAGTACCCGGTTCAGGTGGCCGGCATACGCGTCCGAAACCGCAGTCGGCAGATTTTGCGGGGTTCGAGATGAACTTTCCGGGCCACCAGACCGAACGTTGTCGGAGCTTGTAAAAAGTCCCCCCGATCGTCGTGGGGCGGAATGAGTACGAAGCGGGCAATCAGGGTTGAAGGCGGACGATCGCGCAACCACAAAGGGAGAAGAGACATGGCACCCAATCACTGCTGGAACATCGCGGCTTTCTCAGGCATCGCCACCATCGCGCTCCTTGGCGCTTCGCCAACCATCGCGCTGGCTCAGCCCTGTGCGACCTCGGGGTGGACTCAAACCCTTCCCTTCGCGGGGGTTCCCGCCCGCGCCACCACCGCCGTCGCGCAAGCCTCGGGCGGCACCGCCGTCATGTTTGGTGGCTTTGGCAGCGGAACCACCTACAACGACACCTGGGTTTTCAACGGCACCGCCTGGCAACAGCGCGCCGTCGCGGGCCCCTCCGCCCGCTCGGGACACGCCATGGCCTACGACGCCGCCCGCCAGCGGACCGTCCTCTTCGGTGGGCAGAGCTTTGGCCTCGATGCAGAAACCTGGGAATGGAACGGCGCTGCGTGGCAGCAGATCAGCCCCGCGATCAGCCCCCCCGCCATCCTCAACGCCTCGCTCGGTTACGACGGGGTCAACGGGCGAGTGCTCTTGGTCGGGGGACGCCTTGAAGCCACCGGCGAGCCCAACCTCGACTTCTGGGCCTACGACGGCACCACCTGGACCAACATCGGTCAGGACGGCCCCTCCCTCCGCACCAACGCGGCCATGACCTACGACAGCGCCCGCCAGCGCCTGGTGCTCTTCGGAGGCATCAGCACCCAAACCTTCGGCACCCTGCAAGACACCTGGGAGTTTGACGGCACCAACTGGGCCCCCACCATCTTCGGCTCAGAAGGCTTCGGCATTGCCAACGCTTCGCTGGCCTTCGACTCCGTTCGCCAGCGCGTGGTTCTCTCGGGTGGATTCGACCTGCCCAACTCGACCTTCGAGTACGATGGCACCCAGTGGATCGAAGCGAGCACCACCACCCCCGGCAACGGGCTCCCGGTCGTGTACAGCGGCGCCGCCAACCGCGTGGTTCAGTTGCAGGCCGAGCCCAGCCTCACCTGGTCGTGGGACGGCACGACCTGGTCCAGCGTTGGCCTGGCCAGCATCCCGGCCCTGAACAGCCACTCGATGGCCTACAACGCGACCAACTCGCGAGCGATGATTTTCGGCGGCACCACCTTCCTGGGCCGCGCCGCTGGCGAACTGTGGTCATTCGAGGGGACCCGCTGGTCGCTCGTCTCCAACGATGGCCCCTCGCCCCGCGATCGCGTTGGGCTGGTGAACGACACCCAGCGCGGGGGACTGGTCCTCTTCGGCGGGTTCGACCCCCAGAATGGTGCTTCGGGCGAAACCTGGACCTGGAACGGCTCATGGTCCCAGTTGGACATTCCGGGCCCCACGGCCCGCTCCGGCCACGCCATGGCCTACGACGTTTCGCGCAACCAGACCGTCGTCTTTGGGGGTGTTGATGGCGAGTTCACCCGCATCGGCGACACCTGGGTGCTGCAGGGCTCCACCTGGTCGCAGGTCACCGGGGCGACAGGCCCCGCAGCCCGCGATCGCGCCTCCATGGCCTACGACCCCAATCGCGGGCGCGTGGTTCTCTTCGGCGGCCGCGACGAAAACTTCGAGATCGGCAACGACACCTGGGAGTTCAACGGGACGACCTGGGTCCCCGTCGTCTCGGCCGGGCGTCCCCCGGCCCGCTATGCCGCCACGCTCAGCTACGACGCCGCGGTCGGCAAGTTGGTGCTCGTCGGCGGCTTGAACGCGAACTTCGAAACGCTCGACGACGCCTGGGTGCTCGATCAGGCCAACGGCTGGCAACGCATCGTGACACAGACCAACAGCATCGGCCCGCGCAGCGACCACGCCGCGGCCTACGTCCCCAGCCTGAGCCGCACCCTGGTGCAAGGCGGGTTCACGGGTGACTCGACCGTGGGCGATTCGTGGCAGTTCGCCGCCGGCATCGTCGCCAACGTCACCCAGCAGCCCCAGGGCGGGGTCGCCACCAGCGGCCAGAACTTCACGTTCTTAACGCTGGCCACGGCTGACCGCGCCATTAGCTACGCCTGGACCCGTGACGGCTCCCCCCTCTCCGACGGGGCCACCGGCACCGGCTCCATCATCTCTGGCGCCAACACCCGAACCCTCACCCTGACCAACAGCCAGCCGGGCGACACCGCCAGCTATGCCTGCGTGATCTCCACCGAGTGCGGCTTCACCATCACCAACGATGCCCGCCTCTCCGTCTGCCAGACCGCCTCCCCGGTCTTCTCCCAGCAGCCCACCAGCCAAAGCGCCTGCCCGACCTCCTTTGCGACCTTTGACGTCGCCGCCTCCGGCGACGGGGTCAATGGCCTGCTCTACCAGTGGCAGCTCAGCTACCTCAGCGACCCCACGCCAATCTGGTTCGATCTCTTCGACGGGGGCGTCTTCTCCAATACCGGCGACTTCATCGCCATCGCCGCCGGAACCTTCGCCCCCTCCGTGAGCTTCTCCGCCCCCGAAGGCGGCTTCCCCATCACCGGGCCCCTCTTCCGCCTGCGCTGCGTCGTCACCAGCGATTGCGGGGCAACCAACTCCGACACCGTGATCTTCACCTCGCTCCCCGCCTCCGACCCCACCTGCGGCGGCACCGTCTGCGATCCCGACGTCAATCAGGACGGCAACGCCGACCAGGGCGACGTTGACTACATCATCAACGTCATCGCCGGCGGCGACAACCCCACCAACATCGACCCCGACTTCAACCAGGACGGTAACTCTGACCAGGGCGACATCGACGCGCTGGTGAACGTCATCGCCGGCGGGGCCTGCCCGTAAGCCCCGCCTCCTGGGTAATGGCTTTCCGGGGCATGCCCCCAAAGCCCTGAGCCCAGGAGGGTGAACCTTGCACCCACGCACGGCCGAGGCCGCCACCGATGGCGGCTTCGGCTATTTTTGGCCCCAAAACCGCCCAGAGCCGCTTCCCACGCCTCTATCTTCTCGAGGCAAAGATCAGCCCAAGCCACATGGGCCGCCATCGGCAAGAAACACAGAAATTGCAGACCCGCCACACCAAGGTCGTCGCGGGCAAAAACCGGAGCTATCATGTCCCCCGCGTCTTCGGGAAAGCCCGCAGACGCGGAAGATGCGGGCGATTAGCGCAGTTGGCGAATCGCACCCCGACGCAAAACCCTTAGAAATCAAGCACTTAGAGACTCGTGAACCCGTTCGGGTAGCGCCAGTGGTAGCGCAAACGCCGGAAACTTGCACGCTCGGTGCCGATTCCGACTTGGCGAAGATAGTGGCTTGTTGGTCGAATCTGTCTGCTCAAGGCAAGGCGGCTGTTCGCGCAGTTTTCGATGCGGTATTCTCGCACGTGATCCCCTGAGACCAAAGGAGCGCGGCCATGAGACGCGAACTTCGTCACGGACATGCACGGGCGCTACGAGCAGAGCGGATCGTCGATTGGTACTGTCGAGATACTGGCGCTGTCATGGAAGCCATCCCCAACATTATCGCCGACTTGATGGTGATCGTCTCACGCGACTGCAAGGACTTCGATGAGATTCTCGCCGAAGCCGGACGGATGTACGTCGACGCGGTTGGGGCACCCAACGCGCAGCCACCCTACCAGCCGGGGCCAAATCCGGAGCACGAAAGGCCCAGCTAACGGTGTCTGCCTTTGAAAAGCTGCGAGATGAGTCCGCGAAGGAGCAAAGTCCGCCGAGCTTAGTCGCCTGAAAGCCGCTCGAATGTGGTCTGGAAGTCATCTTCCGTGAGCGCCGTGTCCCACAGGCCCACGTCGAGCCCCTCGTGACGGCTTACGCCCATGTACCGCAGGCTCGAATCCTCGTACCTCCGGAACTTCCAGACCGCATCGTTCATGAGCGCGGCGTTGAACACCCCCAAGCTAACCAGCCGCTCAAAGTCAACGGTGGTTAGGCCCGTGACCTTTTGGAATAGGCGCGGTTCGATCTTGGTGATCACGTCCTTGAGCCGCTGCTCGCGGTAGTCGGTCAGGTACATGAACACAGGCACGCGGGCGGCGAACTTGATGAGCTTCTCCTGCACCTGCTTGCGCAGGCTCTTCCGCTCCTTCTCAGCCTCGGTCAGCTCCTTCTTCTCCTTCGCTGTCAAGTCGTCCCCCTCGGCCACCTGCCGCTTGGCGTCCTTGATCTGCTCGGAGCGATTAATGATCGTCTCCAGGTCCTGGTTCAAGTTCCTGAAGCCCTCGATGGCCATGAGCGCATCCATGGCCTTCTTATCGTTCATCAGGCGGTTGAGCGTGCCGTCGTCCACGTTCACAAGCAGCACGCTTTCCCATCGCTTCGCGAGGAGCGTGGCGCTGGTCCCGGCCGTGGCGATGTCCAAGATGGCCTCGGCGTCGAGCTGCCGCATGGCGCTGCCGTCGTAGGCGAGCACGGGCAGGAATCCGACCAGTTCACCCACCCGCTGCTCCGGTGTCGTGTCATCGGTCGCCAGCCGCGAGCCGTAGTCGGCGATCTGCCGCAGGGCGCGATTGGGGGCGAAGTCGAAGACGTAGCACTCGGGCTTGACGATCACCTCGTTGTGGTTATCGTCGCACACCGTCCACGGCGACTGCACGCGGAAAGCGCTCTGGAAGTAGGTCTCAGGGCTGGAGCATTTGCGGAGCATGAGCATGCCCGCCAAAGGCCGGACCGTCACACCCGTCGTCAACTTGCCGCACGAGAGGGTGATCGTCTTGGAGTTCAACGGGTCGTCCATCGCTTCCAGCACCGGTGGCAGGGCCTCCGCCCCGATGCCCGCGCCCGCGCCGGCGGCGACAACGACCTTGAAGTCGTGGTAGAAGACGTTCTGCTTCGCGGCCAGCAGGTTCGCCATCGCGTCGCAACTCGCCACGTCGGGCAGGAACCAGAAGGTGTGGTTCAGCACGCCCATGAGCCGGGCGTCGGAGAACGGAAGCGGCGGCTTGTCCTTGCCGAGCTTCAGGTCATCGACCGTGGCCCCCTTGTACCCGCCACGGATAAGGTCAAGCCACTTCTGCACCTCGTTCTCGTGCTCGAACCTCGCCTGCTTCCCGACCCCCTCGGCCCGGAAGAACTCGTTGAGATCGAACTCGTTGAACTCGCCCCCCTCGGCCACCTGGCGAAGCTCGTCGGGCAGCTGATATGTCATCAGCACCAGCCGGGGCAGCTGCGTATAGGGATTGGGTCCGGGACCCTTCCAATCGCGCTTGGCCCGCTGCTCGTCGCTATATGTCCAGTTGTAGATCTGCTCCTCGATGAACTCGCCCGAGGCGAGGGCCCGGAACGGCGTGCCTGAAAGGTACAGGTAGTGCTTGGTCTCGATGGGCAAGATTGACTCGTCGAAGGCCTCTTCGTCTTTGTTGGTGTACTCGGCCCTGAGCTCGCCCCCGTCCACTTCATCGGCCCCGAACAGGCCCTTGGCGTTTTCGCGCCACGCTCCGAAGTGGTACTCGTCCAGGATCACGCATTCCCACTTGGTCTCGTGCACCCACTCGTTCCTCGGCTTGATCGCGCCGCTGGCGGTCCGCTGCAAGAAGTCCTGAAAGCTCCCGAAGCAGACGATGGGCTTCTTGGGGTCGGCGTCGTCGTGGTCGATGCCCCCACCGCCGAGGCGGGTGACGAACTGCCACCCCTCAAAGTCCTTGTGCAGTTTCAGGTCCTCGGCCCACGCATGCACCACCGCGGGCTTGAAGGTCATCACGAGTACCTTCTGCCAGCCCATCTTCTTGGCGAGCTGGTAGGCCGCGAAGGTCTTGCCGAACCGCATCTTCGCGTTCCACAGGAAGTGCGGCGTGTGCCCCTTCTGTTCCTTGACGGCGCGGCGGAAGTAGTCGGCGGTGCGCTCGACGGCCTCGGCCTGCTCGGGACGCATACCAAAGGAGAGCGTGCGGTCCTCGACGTTGGCGGTGCGGTCGCGGACGGCGAGGATGGCGGCCTGCACGTCCTTGACGGTGCAGCGGAACCACTCGTTCGTCTCCCGCTTGATCTTGCGGACGAGCAAGTGCCGGTGAACGTCTCGGTCGGTGAAGCTCGTCCCATCGGCCCGCATGGCGGAATCGACGAGGGCGATGGTGTACGGCGTCATGCCCGCCGGGAACTGCTCGGCGATGCGGTCGGCGGCGTTACGCTCGGTGTAGCCGACCTTCAGCAGGCCCTTGTGGTCGGGATGGGTGCTGGCGTAGGCGTAGATGGTGGGCGTGGCGCCGGGGCGGGGTGGGAAGAAGTCCTTCATCTACTCATCCCCATCCATCGGACGGACTATCCGTTCCACAAACTCAATGTTCTCTGGTGACAGGCCGTACTTCTTGTACAAGTCCTCGTCACTCCACGATCGCTTGAAGTCCTGCACGGGCACGAAAGCGAATACCTTTCGAGTGGTGTGCTGCGACGGCTTGTGCAACAGGATAAGCAGTCGCGTGAGCCGACAGGACAGGTAGCTCAACACGTTCTCCGCTTCGGCCTGCGACTTTAGCGGTCCGATGCAGAGGTAGGTCTCCGAGGAGATGGTCCCGGGTTCACCGACGAACGGTGTACTCAAGATGCGGTGTGGATACGTGTCTTTATTTCCCGTGCCGGGAGCGGCATATCCCATGAAGAGCTTCCAAGCTTCAATCAGCTCGGTGCCCGCGCTGATTGAAGCTCGCGATACGTAGCCGACGCCACCATTTTGATACACAGCGAGATCGCCCTTGGCCCGTGTCGCTTTACCCTTGAACGTAGTGTCGAGCTGGAACGGCTTCCTGGAACTTACCAGCCGATCAAACCGCTTTGTTTCGGGCAGCGCCAGAGACGTGGCTCCCGGGTTCTCGATGGCCATGACCTTGCGGAGAATCGATAGTCCTTCGTTGAAGCGGATAAAGATCTCCGCGCCATTCTCGACCAGTGGCCGAGTCTGGGTAGAGACCTTGCCGTCGGTGAAGTGGGTCGTGACGCGGCACGGCCCGTGATTGTCTCGGTCCCAAAGAAAGTAGCAGATACCGCCCTTGAGACCAACACCGGGGAACACATCAGACGCGCTCAGATAATCGTCGATTGATCGCAAGCGGTCGTCGGCCAACATCCTCTCGCGGAACTCATCGAGGCCCTTGCCGCCAGAGAACCAGCGGGAAGGGATGACAAGCGACAAAAAGCGCGGCTGGAGCTTCTTCGCCTGCTCTACAAACAGGTGATAGACGGGCGCGGCGCTTCGTCCAAAGCCGCCGTCGTTGACCTGATAGGGCGGATTGCCGACGATCACGTCAAATCGCACATTGAACTCCTTCGTCGGGTCGACGCCGTGAATCAGCGGGTACGCGTACGCCTCGCGGCTCTCCCCGCGTTCAAGCTCCGCCGCGGTCGCTCCGCACATCGCGCACCGCCCCGCGTCGTCCCAGTCATGCTCCGCCTTCGGCAGCCGGATGTTCCCATCCGCCCGCGTGAAGGCCGTCGCGATGCTGAACTTGCCGTCCGCCTTCTTTGAGCAGTACACGCTCCGCCGGGCGATGTGCCCGGTCAGCTCGGTGATCGCCAGGCCGAAAACCTGCCGCGTCAGGATGTGGTCGATGCGGGCCTGCGTGTCGGGCATCTGGTCTTTGAGCCCGTCGTTGAGCCGTCGCGCGATCTCGCGCAGGAAGACCCCCGACTTGCACATTGGATCGAGGAACGTCGTATCCGGGCGGCGGAAGAGGTCCGTGGGCAAGAGGTCCAGCATCGCCGAGGCGAGCTTGGGCGGCGTGAACACCTCGTCTGCGCTGAGGTTCGCGAGGCAGGTGAGGATGTCGGGGTTGTGACCACCGTGAATGCTCATGCACCGCCTGCCGGCTGTTCGGTAGCCTCGACGTCTGCGACGTCCAGATAGTGCACGGGCGGCCGCTCTCCCACTGGCTCGGGGACGAAGACGTCCTCGCCCAGGTCGCTGAACAAAGGCTGGCTGGCGATGTGAGCATGGTCGAGGAGATGTGCGAACTTGAAGTCACGGCGCTTCAGCTTGTTGGCATTCACGGGCGACCACTCGCTGAAGATGATCGGCTTGCCTTCGCCTGTCAGGAGTGTGAGGGCGTCACCGTGCTCGATGTTGCGAGAGAGGATGAACGCCGCGGCGCGCAAAGCAGGCTCAGGGAGCGGCTCCTTGAAGCGAGCCTCGTACGCCGCGGACAGCACGCCGAGCAGTCGGGCCCGGCACGCGGCGACGTTGTCGGGCAGAAGGTCGATTCCGTAGATGCTGCACACGGCCAGAATGGCGTCTCGCTCCCAGCGGCTCGGGTTCCTGGCGTTCTCTTTGCTGTCCACCGTCCGCAACTTGCGACGGAGTACCTCCGCGAGGAAGTTGCCGTCACCGCAGGCGGGCTCCAGGAATCGGGAGTCGATCCGTTCGCACTCATGCGCGACGAGGTCGAGCATGTCATTGACGAGTCCGGGCGGAGTGAAGACCTCGCCGTGATCGATTATTCGCTGACGTGAGTTCACTTGAGCCATAGTACGTTGATCTCTCGGAGTTCGGAGACAGGATATCGGATCCCGGGAGGTCTGGCGGAGCCATCGCGTGCACCGGCGGGAACAACGCCGAAGAAACCGCGAACCGGGCGGCAGAGGCGGGCAAGAGGGGCGGAAGCGCAGTAGAGCAGCGTTGTGTCCGGCGTTTCGGCCTCGGTTTTGCGGCGCTTTGTCCGGCGCTTTGCGTGGCGTTTCGAGCGGCCGTGTCGGCGGGCGGTGGGCAAGTGCGCGGGCGATTGCGGGAATGAACGCCGGGCCGTTCACTCGAAACGCCGCGGCAGGCGACGACGCCAGGCCGCCGGGCCGCGGCGGGTGGGGGTGAGGGCAGGAAGGGAGGTCGAGGCGTTCGGACGCTTCCTGCACGGGTCTATTCGCTCGGTTCTGTGCATTGCATCTTCGTGCGCCAGCGTTAGAGTTTCTCATGGTGACGAAGAATGAGATGAAGCCCCCTCGAAAAGGAAAGACCGCTCGCGGCCGAGCCCCTATTCCTTCGCCATGGGACAACCTCTCGCCTCAAGAGTTTGACAGTGCCGTCATCAATCAGTTTGTGATGCCGCCAACCGGGCAGCCAATTGTCGATCTCCGATTCGCGTTTAGCGCGTTCTTCCTCGCGAGGCTCATCGCATGGGACGTGCACTTGACTGGCGAGAAGCGGGTCGCCGAGCGGCATCCGCAACTTCTGCGATTTCTCGCAGCGTTATTTACTCACCTCGATGGGATCATTCAGCAGCGAAGCCTCCGAGCATGCCCCGCGATTCATGGCGCGACGGACGCCACGTTACTTCACGCCGCGATCTGCAAATGCCTGGCGACACCTATGGAGCTCCACCTAGGGCGAGCGGGATTCTTCAGAGACCTATGGCGTCTACAGAACATCGACGCCAGGGTCACGGCAGCCGAGGCTATTCGGGTTCCAGAAATCTCGCGTGCTCGGCTCTCCATAGACGCTCAAATCGGGTCGCTCGCGAGACAGATGCTCGGGGGCACGTCTTCATTGGAAAGGAGGAAGGCGTTCCGCGCAATCATGAATACCGCGACTCCAGGCGTTAAAACACTGACGCTACTGGCTCAGGGTCATCATGCTCGGGCGCAGGCCGCCGCCGAGCTCAAACAGCAGGAAGTGAATCGGACGATGAGTCACGTCCAAGCTTCAGAAATTCTGAAGTGCGCACCTAGAACAGTGAGCAGAATGCTGAAAGATGGACGGCTAAAGCCATCTCCGGACGGCCTGGTAAGCGTGAGAGAGTTCGAAGAGAAGAAGCACACCCTTCTACGCCGCCGCGCGCGCATCGCCAAGCCCAAGCCAACGCGACTTAGCGCGGACACAACGCCGACAAAAGCGACTTAGCGCGGACATCTGGCGAGCACCACCTCGACAACTCGCGTGCACGGTCGATCATCTCCGCGACTGGGCGGGCAATGTGCCTTCCCTGAAAGCAGTCCACGCGGAGTACATGACCATGCACGCAAGACAGCCCCATTCGCTCAATCAACCCACCACCCCCACCACGGATGACCGCCTTCTCCGCGCCCAGGAGGTGGCGCAGATGCTCGCCGTCTCCACGCGGCTGGTGTGGCGTTTCCGGTCAGAGGGCAAACTCCCGAGCGTCTCCATCGCTCGGGCGACACGGTTCCGCCTCTCCGACGTGAAGCGATTCATGCAGTCGGGAACGTGAGAAAGGAGCGAGAGCGATGAGAATGGATTCCGTATCGCTCCCGCCCCGGCAAGGGCCAATGGGCGAGGTAGAGCGGGAAACACTGGCGGCAATCGAGCAGATCATCCGCCGCACCCCGAGCACGAAGTATCGGGAAAAGCTTCGCGATGCGCTCGACGCCGAGAACTTCGGCACCGCGATCTACTGGGCCCGGCAGGTTGACCGGCAGAGGGACTTCACCCAAATGCGCATCGACGGGGGAACCGCATGACTTCCGACACCACGAAAGAACACCGCCGGAATCACGAGGGGGATGCCGACGCGCTCGGCCCGCCCCGCCAGTCACCGGCCCGCTACCAGCCCTTTCCCACCGCTCTACTTCCCGGCCCGCTCGCCAGACTCGTCTCAGAGGCGGCTGTGGCGACCGTGTGCGACGAGACGTACTTCGCGCTGCCGATGCTCTCGGTGCTGGCCGCGAGCATCGGCACGACACGGCGGATACGACTCAAGAGTCGATGGTGCGAACCGTCGGTCGTGTGGAGCGTGGTGGTTGCGCCCAGCGGCACGCAAAAGAGCGCGGGGCCCGAAGAGGCATCGGGCCCGCTGCGGCAGCGTCAAAGTGAGGCGTTCAAGTCTTACAATGCCGAGATGCAGGAGCACACGGTCTCGCTCGCCAAATACGAGACGGCCCGGCAGCAGTGGATGAGCCGGGGCATGAGCAAGAATGAAACGCCACCGCCCCGCCCGGCCGAGCCGCAACCCGAGCGGCACATCGTTCAGGATGTGACGGTCGAGGCGTTGGCCCCGATCCTGAAAGCCAACCCGCGCGGCTTGCTTGTGCTTCGAGATGAACTCGCGGGGTGGCTGAAGAGCTTCGATGCCTACAAGAGCGGGAAGGGTGGCGACGCCGCCCACTGGCTGGAGATGCACGGGGCCCGCGAGCTCACGGTCGACCGCAAGGGTGGCGATCCGAAAACGATCTTTGTGCCGCGGGCGGCCGTTTCAGTGACCGGCACCATCCAGCCCCGAGTGCTCCAGGAATCACTCGGGCGAGAGCAGTTTGAGAGCGGGCTCGCGGCCCGACTGCTACTCGCGATGCCGCCACGCCGCCCGAAGAAATGGACCGACGCGGAGGTGAGTCCGAGTGCGTTGGAGGGCTACAGGCGGGTCGTCCACGGGCTTCTCTCGCTTCGCCATGCAATCGGCCCGGATGGTGCGCCCGAGCCGATCGACCTCACGCTCACACCCGCCGGGCGGCAGGCGTTCATCGACTTCTACACCGAGCACGCCGGGCGGCAGGCCGACACCGGCGACGAGGATCTATCCGCCGCCTTCTCGAAACTGGAGGGGTACGCCGCCCGGTTCGCGCTCATCGTTCATTGCGTGCGAGGCGTGATCGGCGATCCGACGCTCGCCGACGCGAGCATGATCGACGAGGACAGCATCGGGCGCGGCGTCGGCATCGCCCGCTGGTTCGCGAGCGAGACCGAGCGCATCTACGCGGAGTTTCGCCGCGCCGGAACGGATCAGGAGGCGGAGCGGATCCGGCTCTGGATCGAGGGCCGGGGCGGGCGAGTCACCGTCCGAGACTTCCACCGCGCGAATCAGCAGCGATACGCCAAGGCGGTGGATGCTCGGAAGGCGCTCGAACGGCTGGCGGCGGCGGAGCTCGGGGCATTTGGGTTTAGCCAGGACGAGGGGAGACCATCCGAGTGGTTCGACCTAGGCGGACACAGTGACAGTGACAAAACCTCCGACGGCACCCCCGAGAACCGCGGTTTTGTCAATGTCACTGGCTCAGAGAAGTCCGGCCCCCCGGTTTCATCGACCGGGGTCTGATGGGAACGCTGTTCGTTGTGCGGCGTCTCACGCCGTTACCGTTCGCAACTGTGCACGCCGCGGCAGTCGCCGCCAGCAATGAGGGGCCAAATCATGGGCCGTTCGCAGGAAGGTTCGATTTTCAAGAAGACCCCGGACGCGACGAAGTGGACCGTCGCCTTTGTCCACCCGCACTCCAACAAGCGCTTCGTGCGGACGCTTTACACCGACTACCGGGCAAGTCTCCACCGTCTCCAGGAGATGATCATCGAGGCCGAGCGCGAGACCGAAGGGCTCGGCGACCGCTTCAAGGACCACCGGCAGCGCCACATCTCCGAGCACATCGGCGAATATCTGGAGCACTGCGAGCACGTTGGTGAAGCGCGAGTGCATCGGGGCAACAAGAAGAGCCAGCTGGAGCGCCTCATCGCCGCCACCGGGGCAACGCGGCTCGCGGATCTGGATCCGAACAAGGTGGAGCGGCACTTGCAAGCCTTGTCCAAGAGCGGGCGGATCAAGAAGCACGACAAGAGCCCGGACAAGGGCTTGAGCGCCCGCTCGGTCAACCAGCATCGGGCGACCGCCGTCGCGTTTCTGGAATGGTGCGTCGCGACCTCACGCATGGCGGACAATCCGCTCAAAATCGTGCCGGTACTCGACGAGCGGAAGGACCGCCGCAGGATCCGCCGGGCGCTCTCGGTGGAAGAACTCGCGGGACTGGCAAACGTCACCGAGCACTATCGCCCGGTATACATCATCGCGGCCTACACGGGCCTGCGCCGCGGCGAACTCCGCAAGATCACCTGGGCCGACCTTGACCTCGACGCGGCGCATCTGCGGGTTCGAGTCGGCGTCGGCAAGGCGGCTCGCGAGGACTATGTGCCTCTTCACCCCGAGGCACACGCCGAGTTTGCACGCCTCAAGGTGGCAGCGCGAAGCAGTCGTGGACTCATCTTTGAATCCTTGCCCGGACATCGAACCGTCGCGGCCCACCTCAAGCGAGCGGGCATCGCCTCGCCCGACGCCGACGGCCGCACGGTGGACTTCCACTCGCTGCGGACGACCTTCGGCACCTTGCTCGCCCGGTCGGGCGTGATGCCCCAGGAAGCGATGCGGGCGATGCGGCACTCCGATGTCAAGATCACGATGAAGCACTACACCGACCTTCGGACGCATGACATCTCCCGCGCCGTCGGCAAACTTCCCTCGCTGCCCAAGGGCGAGCCGGAGAAGGTGGCAGCCCGCGCGACCGGCACCGAAGGACGCCCGGCCGAGACTCCCGAAGCGGGTCCACTGCCGGGTCCGTTCGTGGTAGCGCCATTGGTAGCGCAACCCCCCCACAACCATGCAAATCCGTTCGGGTCCATGCACACTGACGGAAATGGACAGCCGAAACTAAAACTCGCCGGACGCAGTGGCGAACCAACGCAAAGCCGGTATACTTCACCCCTTAGCACACCGGTGCATCGGGGTGCGAAGGGCAAGGGGGCGGGCAACCGTAAACCCTTGCAAGACAGTTTGTTAGGGGCGATTAGCGCAGTTGGCTAGCGCGCTTCCTTGACATGGAAGAGGTCCCCGGTTCGAGTCCGGGATCGCTCATTCTAAAGCCTTGCAAACTAACCGTTTGTGAGGCTTTTTTGTTTTGGTATACTGGGTACCTCTTTCTGTGTCCGCGATAAATCCGCAGATGAAGGTCCCACCCAACTACATCCCCGTGCCGTACCACCACAAGCCCACCGGGCAGGCCCGGGTCATGCTCAACCGACACTCGGTGGTGCTCGGCGTCTTCGGCTCGCCGGAAGCTCAGAAGCGATACGACGAAGCGATTCGGCTTTGGCTTGGCGGGGGCCGCTCGTGGAACGGCTGGACCGATCCCGCCACGCTCACCATCTCGCACACCCGGGAGAGATACCTCGCGTGGGCCCATACCTACTACCGCAAGGAAGGCCGCACCACCAGCTCGGTGGACCGTCTCCGCGCGGGGCTTGAACTGCTCACCCACGCCAAGCTCGACAAGCTCCCGCTCCGCGCCTTTGGTCCCAAGGCACTCAAGCGGTTTCAGGTCTACCTGATGTCGCCCAAAGATCGCCGCTGGGGCCGCACCACCATCAACCGCTACACCGACGCGGTGGTGCAAATGGTCAAGTGGGCGGTGAGCGAGCAGCTATGCCCGCCTTCCCTTTACGATGCCCTGAAGGCTGTACCGCACGTCCGCAAAGGGCAGGTGGCCAAACCCGGGGCCAAGCCCGTGCGCGAGTCACGGCGAATCCAGGCGGCCCCCGAAGACCTCATCGAAACTGCCAAGCCCCACCTTTCGCCCAAGGCTCGGGCCATGCTTGAGCTGCAACTTCTCACCGGCATGCGCCCACTCGAAGTCGTCCACATGCGGTCCGACCAGATCAGCCCGAGTCAGCAGCCCGACGTGTGGATCTACCGCCCCGCCGGCGAAGGGAACAAGCTCGATCATCTCGACGGCGACGGCCGCGAGGTTTTTCTGGGCCCGCGCGCCTACGCGATCGTGAAAGAACACATGCCGCCGGAGCCATCATGGCACGTCTTTCACTTCGTGCCCGGCAAGAAAAGCACTCGCCCGCCGGGCGGGCCCGCGTACGACGTCGCCTCCTACCGGCGGGCGATCACCCGGGCGTGCGACGCCGCCCATCCGCACCCGGCTCTGGTCTGCCCGGCCGGAATGCGCGATGGCGATTGGGTCCGCACGCTTTCCGCCGCCGACCGGGCGGAACTCGAAGCGTGGCGCAAGCCCTTCCGGTTCTCGCCGGTGCAGCTCCGCCACGCCGCCGCCACGTACATCGCCAACCACGAGAAGCTGCACATCGCCCAGCTCATCCTGGGCCACAAGCGAATCCAGACCACCATGGGGTACGTCCACGTCACCAACGAGCAGGCCGCCAAAGCCGCCCGCCGCCTCGGCTAACCCAGCGGCGTGTACTGCACCTCGCCATTGACCATGCGTTCCAGCACGTAGCGGTTCACGCCCGACGCCACCGTGATCGTCAGCACAAAGAGCCCGGCCACGCCCGTCACGGCTTTGCGGACGCACGCCACCGAGTCCACCACCGTCAAGGGGGAGCCAGTCTCCCCATCCGCCACGGCGTAGCCCGCGGCGGTGATCGCCGCCAGCGCATCCGCCACCTGATCTCCCGACAACCCTCTGGCCCCGCCCTCACTGGCAATCGACGTGATCGCAGTCGCATCCAACATGTTCAGTCCTTTCAGTGTGTCGCCACCACCGCCAGCCCCGCCAGAGCAGGCCGGTAGGGGCTCCTAGATCGGCTCAGCGTCGCCCGCACCTGCCACCGCCGCACAACCCGCCTGACGCGGGCGCAAGGCTCCCACGGCTCCCACGCCGACCAGTTGGCCCCGTCCTCCGTACGAACCTCAAAGCTCCACTCTTGGCGATCATCCGGCCAGGGAGGCATGAGCATCCCAACGGTCTTTGGCCCCAGCGACACAATCCCCCACTGGTCGGCCTCGATCGACGGAACACCAAAGCTCACCGCCGCCACCGTGGGATCGTCAGCGTCATTGGCGGTCACGGGGCGAAACGCCAGCTCGGTCATGGTGGCGGACCCAGTGTCTACTACCCCCCCGGTCCACCGCCCCGGCAGCGAAGGGTTGACGAGCTCCAGCCTTCCGCCGGTGTAGGCCAGGTTGTCCAGCGTGCCCCCGGTTGACAGGTCCACCACCGTGGTCAGTTTCAACGCCTGCATGAGCGGAACCGGCGGGCTGGCCACAGTCGCCACGGCGGCGGCAAAGCTGAGTCGCCCACTGGGCCCCACGCTCCGCACCCAGAACGTGCAACTTCGCCCGGCAGGCAGCACCAGCCCGCCAATCTCAGGGTCAATCGTGCGGGCCAGCACCAGGCAGTCTTCCGCCCCGGCGTTGGGCTTCGAGGTCACGTTCCCACCAAAGAGCACCTGGTACCCATCCGCCCCCACCACCGCGTCCCACGACAGCGTGTAGACATTCCCGGTGTTGGCCACTGTGATTGTCGTAGGGGCCAGGGGCGGCAATCGCGACAACCCGAGCACCAGCACCACCTTGGCCACCCGGTAGTCCTCGGGCGGCAGGAACAGCCCGCCCCACGACACCGCCGTCACCGCCAACTCGTACGCGCGGTCCGCGTCGGTCAGCTCGATCAGGCTTCCCCGGGCTCCGACCGCGGGGTTTGGGATCAACACCCAGGTCTGCGTTCCGATGACCCGGCGATAGATCCGAAACGTCGAGGTGATCGCGATGTCGGCGGGCAACTGCCGCCACGAAAGCTCGACCCTGGTCACTCCGCCGGCGGTGCGTTCGTGGGCCCGAAGGTCCAACACCGGGCCGGGCACCGTCGAGATATCCGGGAAGTCCCCGTAGGTCGGCGACGTCACCTCAGTCACAGTGTCGTCGTACACGTCCTCGTCGTACTCGCCCCCTTCAAGGGCCCACACCTTCCGATCCGCGTCGTAGCTCACTTTGGTGCAGATGAACGGCTTGAACTCGATACCGCTCTGCCCCACCGAATAGCTGGCCCCCGCCGCTGGCGCCTGCGTCAGCTCAGTCACCGCCACGTCAGTCCCGGCCGGATAGCTCCCCGCCGCTGCGGTCACCATCGCAAGCTGGTAGCTCCCATCGGTGTGCATCACGCCGATCCCCAGCCCGGCGGCAACCGTGATGGTCCGGTCCAGCCGCACAGTGTTCGTGGTACACCCCTTGAGCAACCGGCCGCTGGCCTGGCCCCAGCCAGCCACATGACACGCCACATCCATGCGTTCACCGGGCTGAACCCTGACCACCTGCCGCGATGTCTTGAACTGGACCCCTCGCGTCTGAAAGCGGGTCTTTTTCGCGCGATACTTCAACATGCACGCCACCTGGTGCGGGTGGGTCACCCCGTCCATTCGCAACGTTTCGGTGCGGGCCTGCTCTTCGGCTAGCCACTCCGTCCCATCCAGCGGAAACTCTTCCGTGTCGCTCCCGCCATTCTGCTGCTCATTTTCAAACTGGCCCACGAAATGGTTGTTCCGCACGATCCCCCGTGTCCCCTCCTCGCGGGTGTACACAAACTCCGGTTTTCCGTTGTCATCGACAGCAATATCACCGTCCCCGAATCGCTCCGCCGCCAGCGTCTGCACACCGTCGTAGACCCACCGCCACTGATTCCCGACGGTCACGGGAACGGCTCGGCAGGTTTTGGCGATGGTCCGCAACCACTCGATCCCGTCCTTCGCATCGTCCATCACCAGATTGCACGCAAACTTTGGACGGGTCCCCCCGCCCGGGGTCGCAACCGGGATATCACTCTCATCCGCGATCGAAAGCAGCGATGCGAAATCCATGTCCACATCCGAGTAAATATTCCCATACCCCCACTGCTGGTTCGTGGCCACCTCCAGGCTCTGGTACATGGGGTTGGCGGACCACTGCCGCGTGAAGACCGGGCTCGCCGGGTCGGATACCCCGTCCCACACTCTGCACTTCACCCCCTTGATGTCCAGACCCACTTTGGGCAGGCCACCGCTGTATTTTTCGCCGGCGGTGATCTCCAGCGCCAACATGCTGTACCCGCCATAGTTGTTGACGGTGTTCTGGATCTCAATGATCGAGTCCCACGTCATGTCGTCCACCGCCGTGACATCCGCCGGCGGCGTGCTCACCCGCTCCACCTGGATCTCATGCACCGCAGCGGTCGTCGCCAGTTCCACCCGGGGCGACGAAAAGAACTCGCTTTGGTCCGCCCGCGTGAACCTGATGATTTTCCATTCACTCCACGCCCCGGCCACCAGCCTGGAGCGATACCGGTACTTCGCCTGCCTGGGCTCGACCTGGCCGGAATTGCTGGTGGAGTACAGGCCCCGCTGAAACCGCACGCGGATACGCACGGCGTTCACCGCCGTCAGCGTGGTGTATGCCACCGCCTCGACGCTGGCGTCCGCGCCGGTTCTCTCACTCCCGCTGCTGTTCTCCAGGGCCGCGCCGCCCACGCCGATCTCCCTGGGGGTTTGCGTGTCCGCAAAGCCCGGGATAGGGGCCTGGTCCAAAGCACCAAACCGCCCCCACGCCCGCGACACCGCGTCGTCTCCGGGCGTCTGGTCTTGCAGATACAACCCCGTGAGCTGGTTTAGCGGCACCGCATCAAAGTCGGCGGTGCGCCCGCACACCTCCGAAATCTCTCCGGCCGACAGGCAGATGAGCACCATCAGCCGCTGCCCGCCGCTCCCGTCTGCGGCCTCGTCGGGGATGGCGCTCACCACCTTCCCGCCATATCGCACCCGTCGGCCCAGCACCACCGGCACGACGTCACCCAGGAAGGCATCGCGGCTGTACCGGTTGAACCCGTACCGCCGTTCCTCCGGGTCTTTGCCCGAGTCCGCCGCCGCAAACTTTCCCCTTGGCGTCAACACATACGAAAGCGCGGTGGAAATGATGGCAATCGCCACCAGGATCGCGGTCGCCCACCGCACATTCGGCCCGACGCTCACGATGTCCCCTTCGGCCAGCGTTGTCGACGTTTCGCTCTCCGGCAGAATCCGGCCATTCACAATCACGATGGCGTCTTGCACCCCAAGCATCGCCCGCACATACGCCCACAGGTCGCGACTCCCCGGGGAGAGCGTCAAGGTTCGCCGGTGCGATCGAGTGATGATGTCGTCATACGCCACCAGCCGCACCCCGCCGGTTTCCGGCGGCAGTATCTCTTCGAGCGGGATCTGTGCTTGCGTGAGCCGCACCACCCCGCGAATCGCCCCGGCCTTCTTGAGCCGCTGAATGTTGTCGATCCGCACCCCATGCTGCTCGGTGCAGTGCGCCACCCGCCAAGGGTCGAGCATCACCCCAACGTGCCC
>JAKFUN010000109.1 GCA_021732675.1 Phycisphaerales bacterium | reverse complement strand
GTTCATTGCCCCCCCATTTCATTGCCCCCCCATTTCAGTAATGAGGATCGATTGGGTGATTCGACATCTGGGGACTTGGGGCACTACCCTCCGCCCATGGCCATACTCGTCTCCGCAGCAACCCGCGTTATTTGTCAGGGAATCACCGGTGCCTTCGGCGCCAGCCACACCAAGGGGTGTTACCACTACGGCACCAAAATGGTGGGCGGGGTGACGCCCGGCAAGGGCGGCACCAAAGACGAAAACGGCTTGCCAATCTTCGACACTGTCGAGGGTGCCGTGAAGGCCACCGGGGCCGACGCGACGATGATCTTCGTGCCCCCACCGTTCGCCGCGGACGCGGTGCTGGAAGCCGCGGCTGCCGGCATCGGACTGATCTGCTGCATCACCGAAGGCGTGCCGGTGCAGGACATGATCCGGGTTCGCGCGCTGATTGACGAAATGAATGGCGGGCCCGATGTGACGGCGGCGGCCCGGCGCGTGCGCCTGGTCGGGCCCAACTGCCCGGGCGTGATCACCCCCGGCCCCAAGACCGGCAACGGCACCGGCCCGACCGACCCCTACACCAACGCGGGCTGCAAGATTGGCATCATGCCCGGATACATCCACACCCATATCAGCCAGGCCAAGCTGGGCAAGAGCGTGGGGATCGTGAGCCGCAGCGGAACGCTGACGTATGAGGCGGTGTGGCAGACCTCGGCGCGGGGGCTGGCCCAGAGCACGTGCGTGGGGATCGGTGGCGACCCGGTGCGCGGGTTCAACCACATCGACTGCATCGAGATGTTCGAGGCCGACAGCGGCACGGACGGAATCATGATGATCGGCGAAATCGGCGGGGCCGACGAGATCGCCGCGGCCGAATACATCAAGAAGCACGTCAAGAAGCCCGTGGCGGCCTTCATCGCCGGGCGCACCGCCCCCCCGGGCCGGCGCATGGGGCACGCCGGCGCCATCATCGGCGGGGCCGACGACACGGCGGACGCGAAGATCAAGGCGCTGCAGGCGGCGGGCGTGAGCGTGGCGATGAGCCCGGCGGACATGGGCGAGGCGATGATGAAGGCGATGAAGCTGGGGTAAGGCACTTGGGAGGGTGAAGCATGGCCCGCCTGCCCAGCCCGCGACAGCCTTGGCTTCATACGTATTTGCCGCTGGGCATCAGCGTTCTGGCAGCGCTCGGCGCGATCATCGCGGCTGCGATCGCGTGGTACAAAGCCCTGGCTGACGGCACGACCTCATCCATCTCGCTCTGGGTGCTGGTGGTTTTTCTCTCCATCCTGGCCAAGGAAGCGCTGTCGATCTATCGCGTGTTTCTCGACATGCGCCGGCAGCGCCGCATCGAGTCGGCCCACGAACTGCACGCCGCGGGCCAGGTGCTTCGTGAGATCCTCGCGGCGCGATTCTCCGATCAGGTCGCACAAGAGCCCGATGACACCCTTCGAGCCACGGCGTTTCGAGTCTGCATTTACCGGGTCGTTCCCAGTCATCGAGAGACCCGCAGCGCTGACCTGGAGCGTGTGACTGCGTACTGCGTGGGCGAAGGTGGCGATCCCGGTGAGGCGGGCAAACGTATCTCTCTTGCGTGCGGGGTCGTCGGGCTGGCGTATCGGACCGGGGTGGCCCAGGTGGCGGAACGCCAAAAAGAATCCCTCGAACAGTTCTGGGACGAAATGGTCCAGACTTGGGGGTTCAGCCAAGAAGAGGCCCGGTCGCTCAACCGCACCAGGTGGAGCTATCTCGCGGTGCCGATCAAGGACGAGTCCGGGCGGGTGGACACGGTTGTTTTTCTGGATTCACAGGTCAAGGACTGCCTGACCGATGATGTCATAGAATCCATTATCTTTCCAGCGTGCGAAGCGATTGGGCTGGTGATCGAGCAGAGGTATGGACATGGACACTAAGGCTCCTCAAATCCAGGAAAAAACCCACGCGATCGTGAAGCGAGAAAGGGTCTCGAAGGACGGGGCCGCCCTCGAGGTCTACAGCCTCCATCTGTCCGACGAATGGAAGAAGCGGCTGACGATGCGTCAGGAAGTCGGCTTCCGCCGGATGCTCAGGCGGCTGTCGTTTCACTGAGCCAGCGTGGCTGATCCAGCGTGGTTTTGCCCGCATGTCAGGCGGAGCGGACTTACTCCTCGCCGTCACCCCGGATGGCGTCGATGACGCCTTGGGCGATGAAGAGTTTGTCGCGGAGGCGCTTGCCCTCCTCGGGCTGAGACTGGCGCGGACGACCCTGAGCGCTCCAATCTGCCAGTTTGAGAACTCCCGCCTTCACCAGTAGATCAACGTGGGGCTTGGCCGCGCCGTAAGTCATTCCAAGATGCGCTGCAGCCTCGGGAATGCTGAGAGAGAGTTTCGCGAAGGCGTAGTCGAGCAGTTTGAGGGGCTGCGAACTACGCCGCTTGCCGCTCAGCCTCGTGTAGTACGCGTCATAAAGGGCCGCGAGCCGATCGGCGCGGGCGAGATCGGCGATCGCCTGCTCTCTGACCGCTCTGCTGAAAAAGCGAATCCACGCTGACCACTCCCCATGCGTGCTGACGCGTAGCAGGCCATCGTAGTACTCGCCCCGATGCTCATTGATCCATTCGCTGACGTTGCAGACAGGCTGAGCGATGAGGCCGGACTTCACTGCCGAGATGTTCACAATCGCCCGCCCCAAGCGGCCATTCCCGTCGCTGAAGGGGTGAATGGTCTCGAACTGATAGTGCGCCATCGCCATTTCCACGAGTTGGGGAAATCTCAATCGCAAGCCCGATTGGATGGCGTCGGGATTGCAGAATCGCTCCCAGGCTTTCATCGCCTCTGGCACGCGATCCGGCGGCGGTGGGACGAATCTCGCTTCTGACAATCCGCGGTTTTCATCGCCGATCATCACCTGAACATCGCGATAGTGTCCGGGTCGGTTTTTCGGGCTTCTGATGAGAATTTTGTGCATCTCGCAGATCAGCCGATTGCTGATCGGCAAAGGCGAGTTGAAGCCGTGCTCGATGGCCAATCGGTTTCGGGCGACTTCCGCAACGGTCGAATCTCCGGCCTCGGGCGTATCCACAAACAACGCCAACTGCGTGAGCGAGGCCACGGTGTTTTCAATTTTGGATGAAGCCTGAGCTTCCCGCCACTGAATGGACGACAGCAGCACAGTCGCCGACGGCAGCGAGGTGACCCGGCCTTCCAATTTCAGGAGCGCCGTCTTGGCCCCGTCCAGCTCGTCGTATAAATCCCCTAAGAGCTGGCTTCGGTTTAGGGACGGGGGCAGGGCATTCGGGACAAATGCCAAGCCCGTAGAGGTCCGCAAACCTCCCGACTCTGTCCTCAACGTGAACGACGCGGGGACGAGCTCTCCGGGGAATCCGGGTTGGAAATCTGAGTGAAGCATTGTGCGGGATTCTACAATACATCAGCTTGCTATTGCAGTACAAGGTCAAAAACTGCAATAGAATCGACGCTTGTTCAAGTTTTCTACAATACCCCTCTCTACAGCCCATAAACCCATGCAAAATATCGGCTTATGGACGCCGGTTTCGATCCCGCTCAATCGCCCCCGCCCGCCGTATCGAACCTTTCCCGAACTTTGCTGCGATGGCGTCGGCCGCCGCGTCCACCCTGCCGGGCTTTGGGTCCGCCCCGAACAACTCCAACTGTCCGGTGCTTGTCAGGTCGTGCAAGGCCACGCCGATCAGTCGCAGCGGGCCGGGGTGCTGCGAGAGCCAGGTGGCGAGCAGGGGTTCGGCGGCCTGCCACACCCGGGTGGTTTCGTCGGTCGGGTTTTCGAGCATCGCCGAGCGGCTATAGGTCCGGAAGTCGGGGGTGCGGAGTTTGAGGGTCAGGCCCCGGCACTTCAGGCCGGCCGCCCGCAAACGCCGGGTGGTCTCTTCCACCTGGCCCAGCACGGTGGCCCGCAGCACCTCAGGGGCCGCGACATCCTCCCCGAAGGTCCGCTCCTTGCCGATGCTCTTGGCCTCGTCGCGCTCGCGCACCGGGCGATCGTCTTGCCCCAGGCACTGGCGGCGCCAGGCGAGGGCGTGCTCGCCCATCTCGCGGATGACCTGGGCGTCGTCGCGGGCGTCGAGCCAGGCGCGGAGGTCGGCGACGGTGCGGAGGTCGCGGCGGGCGAGGCTGGCCGCGGCTTTGGGGCCGACGCCCATCAGCACCGTGACCGGCATGGGTGCAAGCCGGGCCGGCGCGTCGGCCTCGCGCAGTTCGCCCAGGCCGTCGGGCTTGTAGAGGTCACTCGCCAGCTTGGCGAGGAACTTGTTGTCGGAGACACCGACGGTGCAGTTGAGTTGCAGGTCGCGGCGAACCGCGAGCTTGATAGCGCCGCCGAGGGCCAGACCACTGGCGTGGGCGTGCATCACGCCGGTCGCGTCGAGAAAGGCCTCGTCGATGGAGATGGCCTGAATGTCGGGGGTGAACGTGGTGAGAATCTCGCGGAGCTGGTGCGAGACGGCGCTGTAGACATCCATGCGGCCCCGCACGAAGACGCCTTGGGGGCAGAGGCGCCGGGCCTGCATCTCCGGCATGGCGGACTTGACGCCGAACTTGCGGGCTTCGTAGCTGGCGGCCATCACCACGCCCCGCGAGTGTTCGCCCCCCCAGCCGCCCCCGACGATGACTGGCTTGCCCCGAAGGGCCGGGTTGTCGCGCTGCTCGACCGAGGCGTAGAAGGCGTCCATGTCGACATGGAGGATGGTGCGCGGCACGGAGGAGGGTAGGAGAAGGCAATAGGCATTAGGCACTAGGCATTAGGGAGAGGAATCACACGCCCGGGATGAGCGAAGCGAATCCCGAGATCGCTGAGGCGACCGTGCCCCGACACGCCCCCGCTTGAACTTCGTCTCTACGTCTCCTCGGAACTTCGTCTCTTTCACTTCCATCTCGGGATTCGCTGCGCTCATCCCGGGCGTGCGGGGGCGGGCATGAGACTACTTCGAGCCCGGGCGCTTGCGAGGCTTCTTTGGCATAGCTTTGCCGCCGATGGTCAGGGAGGCGGCGATGCCAGGCTTTTTGCGTCGGAAGGGGGACCAGCCGTCGGGGATGACACCTCGCAGCAGGTAAAGAAGTGCCCCGAGCGCGATGGCGGAGACAACCCAGAACTGCCAATCGGCGAAGTCTTTGCTCACGCGGCGCCCCCGGCGATGAAGTAGACGATGGTGCCGGCGAGGTACGCCATGCCGCTCATCCAGCCGAGCTGAATGATGGCCCATTTGACGCCCCCGGCTTCGCGGGCCGTCACCGCCAGCGTGGGGAGGCACTGCATGGCCAGCACGTAGTAGACCAGCAGCGACCACGAGGTGGGCCGAGTGAAGATGAGGGTTGTTCCGTCATCGCGCGTCGCGGCCCCGATGCGGGCCAGCACGCCCTCGTCCTCGTGCTCTTCGCTGCCGGTCACCATCACGGCCATCGTGGACACGAACACCTCGCGGGCAGCGAAGCTGGTGACGACGCCCACGGTGAGCTGCCAGTCATACCCGAGAGGCGCGAACACGGGCTGGATGGTTCGGCCGATGCGCCCGGCGAAAGAGTCACGCAAGGCGCTGGTGTGCTCCAGCCTTTCGGCTTGCTGGATCAGGTCCTCGGCTGCCGATGGGACCGGCGTCTGGCTTGTCCCGGCTTGATTCTCCACCATCGCGCTCGCCTGGGCCCGCAGTTCCAACGCCTGAGCGGGGGGCTCGCTCCTGGGGAAGGCCTGCAACCACCAGAGCACGATGCAGATCGCCAGGATGTTGGTGCCCGCGTTTTTGAGAAAGACCATGCCGCGGTCGTAGGTCGTGAGGAAGGCGGTGCGGAACGAGGGACGCTTGTACCCGGGCAGCTCCATCGCCATGGGGCGCTGGGGCCCACGCAGCAGGGTACGGCGGGCGACGATGGCGCTTACCAAGGCCGCGACGATGCCAAGCGCGTAGCACCCCACAAAGGCGAGGGCCTGCTTGAATGCTGATTCGCGGAACAGAATGCCCGTCAGGAGCACGTATACGGGGATTCGCGCCGAGCAGCTCATGAACGGGGCGATCAGGATGGCCGCGAGACGCTCGCGCCGATCCGGGATCCCTCTGCACGCCATGATTCCCGGCAGCGCGCAGGCATGGCTCGACAGCAGCGGCACAAACGCATGCCCGCTCAGCCCAAACGGCCGCAACCAGCGATTGATCACGAACGCGCCCCGCGCCAAATACCCCGTGTCCTCCAGCAGCGAGATGAGGAAGAACAAAAGACAAATCTGCGGCAAGAAGACCAGCGTGGACCCCACCCCCGCCAGCACGCCGTTGGCCACGAACTCGCGCAAAACCCCTTCGGGCATCGAGCCGGTCACAAGATCACCCAGCGAGCCAAACAGCGTCGAGATGAGGTCCATCGGCAGCTTGGCCAGACTGAAAATGCTCCAGAAGAGCCCGACCATGACGAAGGCAAAGCACGCCAACCCAACCACCGGATGCGTGAACGCGCGATCCAGCGAGTCGGTGATATCCACCCGCCGTCCCGCCGGGTCGGCTTGCACCAGCCCCGCCACCACGCCATCGGTCCAGGTTTCCAACCCATCTTGCGTGCCCGGGGGTGTGACGTTCGGCACGCGGGCGCTTTGCAAAGCAAGTGCGAGTTGGCCCAGGCCGTCGCCTTTGCGGGCGCTGGCGGGGATGACCTCGCACCCGAGTCGCTCGCGCAACGCGGCGTAGTCGATCTTGAGCCCGCGCTTGTGGGCCAGGTCCGACATGTTGAGCACGACCACCACAGGCAAGCGCCGACGCAGCGCCTCGCCCACCAGCAGCAGGTTGCGATGCAGCGAGCACGCGTCAACCACGACGCAGAGGACATCCGGAGCGGCGGCCGCGTGTCCGGGGGGGGCCAAATCCCCCGCCAATACCCGGCGACAAATCTCGGACTCGCTCTGCTCAAGCTCGAGCGAGTAAATGCCCGGCAGGTCAACGATCTCGACGGGGTGGTCGCCGATCTTGAGAAAGCCGACGCGGGCTTCCTGGGTGGTGCCGGGAAAGTTGCTGGTCTTGTGGCGCAGGCCGCAGAGCCGGTTGAAGAGGGTAGTCTTGCCGGTGTTGGGGTTGCCCAAGAGTGCGACGCGCAGCGGGCCGCTCATGCGTGATCACCCTCGGGGGCGGAGGGGGCGAGCGCGGTCACCATGACGCGTTCGGCGAGTATTCGGGCCAGGCCGATGCGACAGCGGCAGTCGGGTCGATCGCACTGATCCCCCTGGCCCGTACCGCCGGGGTACACCTCGACCACGCAGGGTTCGCCCAAACGACACAGTCGCACCGTGGCGGCCGGCCTCAGGCCCATCGCCCGAAGCATGGAGGCATCCAGCGGGTCGAGGCAGGTTTCGCAGATTTTGGCCAGCGAGCCCGCGGCCAAGCTGGTCAGCGGCACGCCGCTGGCGTGGCCAGTGCAGCCGGGCTTGCCGCAGCGATGGGTTGCGAGTGATTCGGACAAAGCGGGCGGCCCCCAAAGCCAGGCCGCGATGCCAACGCGGATTGAAAGGTCCGCCGACTCGGAAGCGCCTGACACACAAGCGTAGGTTGGTTGAGACTCAGTCGCAACCGTAAACGGGGAAAGGGTGAGGGATGCCCGGGATCAACTGCCGTGACTAACGCCGTTTGCCAGCGCGGAGGTCGGCCTCAATGGCTTCGTGGATCAGTCCCAGGCGTTGGATGGCGACTCGGGTACGGTCATTGTCGTTGCCCAGGGCCTTGGAAAGGGTATCGGCGGCGTATTCGGCGGCCTCGAGCGCGTCGTCGAGGCGATGCGCCGCCAGGTGGGCGCTGCTGAGGTTGGCGGCGAACGCGCCGGACATCCAGTGATCGTCGCCCAGTTGCTTGCGGGCCCGGGGGACCATCTCAGCGAGAAGTTGTTCGCCCTCTTCGACCTTGCCAAAGCGGACCAAAGCCGCGGCCAAGTTGGCGGTGGAGATGAACGTCTGCACGTTATCTCGTCCCATGGCGAGGGTGATCCCCTCGGTGGCCTCACGCAGCGACTTTTCGGCGTTGGCCTTGTCGCCCAGATCGTCGTAGGCCATCGCCAGGTTGTTCAGGGTGCCCAGTGTGCTGCGATGGCTCGGGCCCAGCACCCGGCGCTGGTTGTCGAGGGTGTTCTGCAGCACATCCCGAGCCTCGGCGGGGCGGCTGAGCTTGATCAGCAGGTCGCCATAGTTGCTTTGGGTCACAAAGGTGTCGGGGTTGTCGGGGCCCAGAACTTTGGGGGCTTTGTCCATCGCCTTTTTGAGGAGGGGTTCGGCAGCCGCGAAGTCGGACTGGTCCTTCGCGACGGACGCGAGGTTCATCATGATCAGAATGGCGTCGGGGTAGTCCTCGCCGTGGGCCTGGACGACGAGATCAAGGATTTTGGCGAGGGTGGCGCGGGCGTCAGTGAGCTTGCTGGCGTGAATCTGCAACACGGCCAGGTTGTTGTACGCCGTAATGGTTTCGTCGTCGGTTGGGCCTTTGACCTGCTCCATGCGCTGCGCTATCGAGACCTTCAACGGCAAAGCCTCGTCGAGCCTGCCCGCGGCATCCAGCGCGCTCCCCAGCACCGACTCGCAGTCGAGTGTGCGGGGCGACAAGGGCCCGAACTGGGCCCGGGCGGCGTCGGCAGCCTGCGTGGCGAGCTCGATGCTGGCGGGAATCTGACCGAGCTCATACAGGCACGAGGCCCGCCCGCTCTTGGCACCGATGGCTTCGTCGCTGTTCGCGCCCAACAGCGACATGAACCCGTTCTCGGCGGATTCGTAGTGTCGCAGGGCTTTGTCGTAGATTCCTAGGGCGACATAGGTGCGGGCCAACAGGGCGTGGGCGTTGGCGGCGCTCCGCGGGTGATCCTTGAACTGCTCATCCACTGACTCGGAGGCTGAATCGAGAATGTCCGCGACGCGCACGTCGCGACCCTGGTTGTGCGGGTCGGGCGCTTGAAGCATGTGCTCCAGAAAACTCTCGGCGCGCGTGGCGTTGGTGGCTTCTTCTTTGGCCATGTCGCGGGCCAACGCAAGCTGCTGCCGGGCGAAAAGCGCCCAGGCCAGCGCCCCCGAGAGGACCACGGCGAAAGCTCCGGCCACCCAGGCGACACGCCGGTAGCGCCGGGCCTTGGTGCGTAGCGTGTACCAAGCGCTGTCACGCCGGGCCCGCACCGGTTCGTTCGCGAGCCAGGCGTCCAAGTCTTGCGAGAGCTCAGTAGCGCTCTGATAGCGGCGGGCGGGGTCCTTGGCCAGGGCCTTGAGGATGACCGTCTGAATGTCTTCGTCGACCGCGCGGGAGAGCTGCCGGGGCGGGACCGGCGGGGCGTGCTTGATGTTCTCCAGCGTCGTCGTGATGGACCGGCGTACGTCGTAGGGGAATGAACCGGTCAGGGCCTGATAGAGAATCACGCCCAGTGAGTAGACGTCGCTGCGCACGTCCATGCCGTCGGGCGCGCCATCAACCTGCTCGGGGCTGGCCCAGGGGAGCGAGCCCAGAAACTGCCCGGTTTTGCTGACATCGATGGTATCTGCGGCGCTGATGGGCTTGGCGAGGCCAAAGTCGACGACGCGCGGGCCGCCGGTGTCGACCAGCACGTTGCCGGGCTTGAGGTCGCGGTGGATGACGCCGCGCTGGTGGGCATGGGCGACGCCCTGGCAGACGGCGGCCAGCACACCGACCCGCTGCTTGATAACGCTCTGCGGGTTCTCGGCAGGGAGGGACTGGCTGAGCAGATCGTCAAGCGGGCGCCCATCAACGAACTCCATCACGAGGTAGGCGAACCCCTCGGGGGTCATGCCGCTGTCGAAGACGCGGACGATGTTGGGGTGTCGCAGGCTGGCGGCCATCTCGGCCTCACGCTCGAAGCGGCGCTGCTGGGCGGGGGTGGCGAGCGCGCCGGCGAGCAGCACTTTGATGGCGACTCGCTGGCGGGTGGAGCGCTGGACGGCGTCGTAGACAACGCCCTGGCCGCCCCGCGAGATCTCCTTGAGGCTGTCGTAGCCGGCGATGGTGGGCGCGAGCTTGGGGAGTCGCACGGTGCGCGCGACGCCCAGCAGGGCGTCTTCGTCCTGATACCAGGTGGCGGGCTTCAGGGCGTCGAGGGGGGTCATGCGGGGTTCACCCTTCCTCCCGCACCTGCTGGTCGATCAACTGGCTGAGGCGTTTGAGCACGCGCGACTTGGCCTGGTAGACGACGTCCTGGGAGACCTCCAGCTCGCGAGCCACGGCGGCCACGTCCTTGCCGTCGAGCGCGTAGAGCGCAAAGGCCCGCCGATCGTTCGAGTTGAACTCCGCGTCGATGGTGCGCATCGCCAGGCGTAGATGATACTGCCGCCATTCCTGCTCCCACTGCTGCTCGTCCGGCGCGTCCGGCGAGCTCTCGGAATCTGGTAGCGAGTGATGGGGGGTGTTCTGACGAGATTTTTTCAGAATCGCGTGGATGACGACGGTCTTGAGATACGACCGGAACAACCCCTTGCTGGGGTCATACTGAAACCCCGGCATGCTCTTGCTGAGCGACATCAGGACCTCTTGCTGAACGTCTTCGCAGTCGGCGGGCTGCAGGCCGCGGCGAATGCAAAAGCCGCGAATCAGCTCACCATAACGGCTCACGAACTCCATCCATGCGGCATGGTCTTGGCCAGAGCCAAGGCGGGCCAGGAGAGTGGTGTGAGTGGCGGTACTTAACCCCATTTGCAGAGCGTACATCGGCGCGGCAGGCAACGCACCGGGAGTTGTGCGCGTCCGAGAATCTCGCACGCCTGGCCCTGAGACGAGGCCCACGCGTTAGGGTGGCGTGAAGGACCGGGGCAGGTCATTTTTTTCGCGCCCAAGCGGCGCGATTTCGTCAGGAAGAGGCGCCAGGGGGCTACGTCGATGGGGCGGGCGTGTGCGCGAGCCGCCTTGAAAGACTGTACCGGCCGTTCACAAGGGGCCAGGGAAAAGCTGCCGCGGGAAAGCCGCGGGGAAGGGGATGTGTTTTATGTTGATGTTGCGTGCGAATCGGGCGGCACTATTGGCGGGTGTCGCGGGGCTGGCGCTGGCGGGCGGGGTGGCGCAGGCCCAGGACCGCGTCTGGAACGGCGGCGCGGGCCTGTGGGGGACCGCCGCCAACTGGACGATGCCCAACGTCCCCGACACGTTCGCTGAGCGCGGCGTGATCAACGCCCCGGGAACGTACGTCGTGACGATGGCGGCGGCGTATGACCTTGGGGGCCTGCTGCTGGGCAACGCGAGCGCGACCCTCAATGTCCCCCCCGGCTTCACGCAGCGCTGCAATGCTGATATCACCAACAACGGCACCATCAACTTCAATAACACCGGCGCCAACGCGAGCACTCAGTTCACGGTGATCAGCAGCTTTTCGTTGCTGGGCAGCGGCCAACTGGTCATGAACGCCAACGCCGCAAACATCGACACCGCATACTTCTACTGGAACGGCGGGGGCGAAAACCTCACCAATGGTGCCGGGCACACCATTCGCGGCACCGGCAACATCTACACCTTCTTCAACAACCTCGGCACCGTGAACGCCGACCGCCCCGGGCTCATCCTGAACTTCCGCAATCAGCCCAAGAGCAACTCGGGCATCATGACGGCTACCAACGGCGGCCTCCTGCGCTTCGACGGCCTCAGCATCACCCAGACCGCGACCGGCATCCTGCTCGCCAACGGGGGCACCGTGCTTCTGAACAGCGCGACCCAGACCGGCGGCACGCTCACCGCCACGGCGGGTAGCCAGGTGCAGGCCAGCGGCACCACCTACGTCGGCAACGCCACCATCAACGGTACCTTCGCGGTGTTGGGTGGCAGCACGGTCCGCATGACCCCGGACATCCAGAACAACGGCACGATTCTCTTGAACGACAACGCTGCCAACGCCAGCACGCAGTGGGTCATGAACTCCAGCGCCACCCTCAACGGCCCGGGCGACCTGCGCCTCAATGCCAACGCCGCCAACCTCGACACAGCCTACATCTACTGGAACGGCGGGGGCGAGGTGCTCACCAACGCCTCCACTCACCTCATCCACGGCACCGGCAACATCTACACCTACCTCACCAACAACGGCACCGTGCGGGCCGATGTCACCGGACGCACCCTCCAACTTCGGACCCAGCCCAAGACCAACAACGGTCTGATGACCGCCGTGAATGGGGCAAACCTGAACTTCTTGGGCTGCAACATCACCAACACCGGCGGCACCGTCTCGGCCGTTGGTGGCTCGTCCACGGTCACCTTCGACAGCACCGGCCTCACCGGTGGCACCGTCACGGCCTCGGGCGGGGGCGTCGTCAACACCAGCAACCACACCTTCGATGGCGTCACGCTCTCCGGGCCCATCAACGTCCTGCCGGGCACGGTGCTTGCCATCGGGGCTGCCGGCCTCACCGACAACAGCACGCTCACCCTCAACTCCACCGGCGCCAATGCCTCCACCAACATCCGTCTCAACACCACTCTCTCCATCGGCGGCAACGGCACCATCGTCCTCAACGCCAACGCCGCCAACCTCGACACCTCGTACATCTACTGGAATGGCGGGGGCGAGGTGCTCACGCACGGGGCCAACCACACCATTCGCGGCACCGGCAACCTCTACACCTTCCTCACCAACAACGGCACCATCTCCGCCGACGTCGCAGGCAGGACGCTCCAGCTGCTCACCCAGGCCAAGACCAACAACAACGTGATTCGCGCCATCAACGGGGGCAACCTCGCCATCAGCAACTTCCTGCTGACGCAGAACTCCCCCGGCTCGCTCACCGCCACCGGCGCCGGCTCGACCATCTCGCTCAACTCCTGCGGCGTCAACGGGGGCGTAATCAGCGCCACCGGGGGCGCCGTCATCAACAGCAGCAACTGCACGCTCAACACCCTGGTCACGTCCGGGCCTTTGAATGTGTTGCCCAGCACGGTGCTGGCCACCACCAGCGGCTACACCAACAACGGCACGATGCTTCTCAACAGCACTGGCGCCAACGCCGGCACCGTCTTCCGATTCAACAGCTCCTGCACCATCGACGGCTCGGGAACCTTCGTCCTCAACGCCAATGCCGCCAACCTTGACACCTCACAACTGATCTGGAACGGCGGGGGTGAGATCTTCACCCAAACCGCCAGCCACACCGTTCGCGGCACCGGGCGCATCTACGTCCGCTTCGACAACCTCGGCTCCATCCGCGCCGATGTGCCAGGAAGGGTTCTCGAAATCACCAGCGGCAACGCGAAAACCAACCGAAACCTCATCCAGGCCGAGAACGGGGGCACCCTGTCGCTCAACGGCGTCAACCTTACCCAGACCGCCACCGGCCAGGTGCGGGCCCAAGGGGGCACCGTCTCGCTGATCAACAGCAACTTCACCGAAGGCTCGCTCGTCAGCACTAGCAACAGCGATCTCTTCACGATCGACGGGACGGTCACCTTCAACGGCATCTACAACGCCACGCAGATGCGGGTGAGTGCCGGGGCGAGCCTGCGTGCTTCAGGGTCGTTCACCAACGCCGGAAACATCGTCATCAACGCCACCGCCGCCAACGCCGGAACCCTCTTCGCCGCGAACACCTCGCTGACGGTGGACGGCCCGGGGCGCTTCCTGCTCAACGCCAACGCCGCGAATCTTGACACCGCCCAGCTCGTCTGGAACGGCGGTGGCGAAGTCCTGACCAACGGCCCCCAGCACACCATCGCGGGCACGGGCCGCCTGTATGTGCGCTCAACCAACCAGGGCACGCTCGCCCCGGGCAATGGGCAGGACAGCATCGGTCTGCTGGATCTTCGCACCGTGATGAACTGCACCTCCACCAGCGTCGTGGACATCGAACTCGGCGGGCCCACCCCCACCGAGTTTGATCGCATCACCGGCCCCGCGTCGTGGACCCTGGGCGGAACCCTTCGAATCCGCACCATCAACGGCTTTGTCCCCAACTTTGGCTCTTCCTTCGACATCATCACCTACGGCTCGCGCACCGGCACCTTCACCGACATCGACGCCATCGGCTGGACGGTCCAGTACCTCGCTGACCGTGTCCGAATCGTGGCAGTCTGCGAGCCCGACGTGAACCAGGACGGCAACGCCGACCAGGGTGACATCGACTATCTCATCAACATCATCGCTGGTGGCTCCAACCCCACCGGGATCGACCCCGACTTCAATCGCGACGGCAACGCCGACCAGGGCGACATCGACTCGCTGGTCAACGCCATCGCCGGCGGGGCCTGCGGCAGCTAAACCCCACCCACCCACACATTCGTTTCAGGGCCCGATGCTCCGGAGGGGATCATCGGGCTCTTTTCGTTCGTAGTCCGTAAGGAAGGACGGGGCACACAAGTTCTTTCGGCGAAAGCTCCACCGGCGCGAGATGGCGCGCAACAATGGGGGTTCTCACCTCAGGAGTCAGCAATGCGCGCGATCGTGACCGGACAAATCGGGATGGACAAGAAGGCCTACCTCGAAGGCGGGGTGCAGTTTGCGGGTCAGCAGGGCGAGTCGATCGCGCTCTACAACGTCGGGGACATCATGTATCGCGAGGCTCGCGACGTGCGCCCCGGAAAGATCCTGGACTTGCCCATCTCGCGATTGAGCTCGCTGCGCCGGGCGGCTTTCAAGGACATCATCAGCGAATCCCGCGACCAGAAGAACGTGCTCGTGAACACCCACGCCACCTTTCGCTGGCGCCACGGGCTCTTCAGCGCCTTTGACTTTGACCAGATCAGCAAGATGTCTCCCGACATCTTCATCGCCCTGGTCGACAACATCGAGGTGGTGCATCATCGCCTCCACCAAGAGCACGAGATCGACGCGACGCTGAAGGACTGCATGGTGTGGCGGGAAGAGGAGATTCTTTCCACCGAGCTGATGAGCCAAGCGATCGTGGGAAGCAAGTTTTACATCCTCAGCCGCGGGAGGCACCAGCCAACGCTCAAGACCCTCTTCCGCCTCACCTGCCGCCCGGAGATGCGCAAGGTCTACCCCAGCTTCCCAATGAGCCACGTGATGGATATGCCGGAGATTTTGGCGGAGATCGACGCCTTCCGGGCGGCTCTGGCGGACCACTTCATCACCTTTGACCCGGGCGATGTAGATGAGAAGCTGCTGCTGGACCGGGCGATCGCCGCGAGCAAGGACGGCAAAGACTACCTGGATGTCACGCCCCACTCGTTTGGTGGGGGCAAGACAGCCGCCCCAATCCGCGTGCGGGTGCGCGAGGTGCTGGACATCGCTGGCGACATCGACGGGCAGATCTACATGCGCGACTTCAAGCTCATCGATCAATCAGACATGATCGTCAGCTACATCCCCGAGCTGCCCGGGGGCGTCCCCGGCCTCTCCAGCGGCGTCGAACGCGAGCTCCAGCACGCCTTCGAGCATACCAAAGAAGTCTTCATCGTCTGGAAGCCCAAGAAAGCTCCCAGCCCGTTCATCACCGAGACAGCGACCAAGGTCTTCGCGAGCACGGCCGAGGCGATCGCGTACTTCGAGGCGAACAACTACTTCGCGGAGAAGAACCTCTTCGGGCAGTGAGGTTTCGGGCACTCAAGAGTTAGACGGCCTGACGAGCCCGAACCGCATTCGCAGGTCACTGCGATGCCCGTGCGCCACGGAGACGCTCGCTGGCGCTTCGGGCGCGCGCGTCACTGATCCGTCCGCCACTTCTTCGTCACCAACCCATCCTTGATCTGCACATAGGCAGCGCCCGAGGCACTCTTTTCGCTTGAGCCGCCAAAGACGAAAAGGAAGTACCCATTCGATTTCTGGGTTTTGGTGTAGCTCCATTTCCAGAGCTCTTCGCCATTCTCGATGTCGGTTTTGCTGCTGGGTTCGCCCAGCGTGCCCAGCACCCACGCCTTGGTGGTTTTTCCGGGCTCAATCTGGTCGAAGGTCGGGGCCGACACGGTGGTGCCGCTGTACGACTCCGACTCATGGGAGCCAACCAAGCACCCCGAGAGCAGGGGCAACGCGAGACAGACGCCGATGGCGAGCAGACGCTTCATGTTTGAATCCCCCAAAGAGTCACCTTACGAACACCCTGGCAGTGATATACCCGCGAGCCGGGGTTGAGTTCCATCGAAGTTTCATGCCTTGCCACGACCTTCGAACCGGCATCCAGACGCGAACTCGTGTGACACCTGACGCTGGAGCTAAGGCTCCGGGTGATTGTGGTTGGCTTCCGACCTCCACCCCGGCCTTCGAAGACTCAGGTCCGGCGTGCGAACTTCGAGCTTCTCGAACTGGAACCAACCGTTCACCGCATGACTTCGTTCATTTTCTTGGTCTCCGCAGGCGTCAATCCTTCGACGGGGATCTTCGCGAGCAGCTCGTCGATGATCGTGTCCGGCGTTACCTGGTCGGCCTCGGCGTTGAAGTTCAGCAGCAGGCGATGGCGGAGCACCGGCTTGGCGATCCCGCGCACGTGCTCGGGGGTGACGTGGGAGGCGCCCGCCAGCATGGCCGCGGCTTTCGAAGCGAGCACCAACGCCTCGCTGGCGCGGGGGCCGGCCCCCCAGCCCACATAATCCTGGACCATTTTGGGGCGGTTCAGGCCAAGGTCCATGGGCTCTTTGATGCGGGTGGCGCGCACCAGGCGGAGGGCATAGGCGATGACATGGTCCGCCACCGGCATCTGTCGAACCGCTTCCTGCACGCGGCGGATGCCCGCCTCGTCCATCACCGGGCGCAGGGTGTCGTCGGCCCGGGCCGCCGAGCGCCGCACAATCTCCATCTCGTCGTTCAGGCCCGGGTAGGTGATCTGAATCTGGAACATGAAGCGATCGAGCTGGGCCTCGGGGAGCGGATAGGTCCCTTCCTGCTCGATGGGGTTCTGCGTGGCGAGCACAAAGAAGGGCACGGGCAGGTCGTGACGCTTGCCGCCGACAGTGACCTGGCGTTCCTGCATCGCTTCCAGCAACGCCGCCTGCGTCTTGGGGGGCGTGCGATTGATCTCGTCGGCCAAAATCACGTTGGCAAAGACCGGGCCCTTGACGAAGCGCAGCTCGCGGGTGCCGCTGAGCTTGTCTTCCTGAATCACCTCCGTGCCGGTGATGTCGCTGGGCATCAGGTCAGGCGTGAACTGAATGCGGCTAAATTTCAACGACAGCGTTCGCGCGATCGTCGAGATGAGCAGTGTCTTGGCCAAGCCCGGCACGCCCACCACCACCACATGCCCGCGGCAGAAGATCGCCAGAAGCATCTGCTCGACGGCCTGATCCTGGCCGACGATGACCTTGTGAATCTCTTCCTTGAGGCTCTTGTAAGCCGCCTGCACTTCGCGAATGCTGTCCGGGAGGGTGGTGGTCATTGGCGGAGTGTAGGGGAAGGCACTAGGCACTGGGCACTAGGCACCAGTGAAAATAAAGGTCCCGCTCGCGGCATCTTTCTCCTCTTTCCCTAGTGCCCGATGCCCAGTGCCTTCCCTCAAAAAGGGACCGGGCCGCACCAGGGGTGGTAGTGCGACCCGTCCCGAACGGAGCCGTGTGTGTGTGAGAGGGCCCGTCGTCAGAAATGATGTGTGAAGTGAGCTTCTCGCGGCAGGGTCAGTTTTTCTTGAGGAGCGTGTCGAGCTTGGTGTTGAGCTCATCGAGGCGTTCCTGGAGCTTTTCGAGGCGCTTTTCCATGTCGCCAGCTTCCTGTTGGTTCCCGCCGCCGGGGAGCCGGAAGAAGAACTGCTGCGCTCCGGGCCCGCCCTCGCCCAGGAGCCCGCGATAGCGCTCCGCCAGCGAAAAGCCACGTTGCATCGCAGCTTCACCTTCAGCCTGCGCGGACCTGACGGCGGCCAGGGCCCGCTCCAGCGCCGCGTTCACTTCATCGCGAAGGGCCTGCCCCGCTTTGCTCGACTTGACAGTCTCCATCGCTTCCTCAATCGCCTTCTGCGCGTGCTCGGCCCAGCCAGTGTCCGGCTGCGCGTTCCACTCCTCGGTGTTGCCTTGCGGGAAGGCGGGGCTGCCCCCAAGCTTGCCCGGCTCATAGGCCTGCAGCGTGATCGAGATCGTCTTGTCCTGGCCGTCGCGATGCACCACCAGATCAACCTTGTCCCCGGGTGCCTTGTCTTTCAAGATGGGCCGGATCGACGAGGCGTCTTCGATTTGTCGCCCGTCCAGGCTCACCAGCACGTCGCCAGCCTGAACACCGGCGGCTTCCGCGGCCAGCCCGCTGATCACCGAGGCAACTTCAATCTCGCCATCGCTGTTGGGGTTCATTCGCAACCCAAGCATGACTTTGGGGTGTTCCGGGTCTGCCAGGGCGCCACCGAAGTTGCCGGGCGCCTGCGGGGGCTGGGGCACCTGAGGTGGCGCGATCCCGATCATCCCGCGGGGACGGTCGTTGCCACGTCCAGGAAGATCAAACTCATGAAGCAGCTTGCCGTTCTCGTCGAGAACCTGCAAGCGCCCGCGCCGAGTCCGCACCTGCGACTCTGGAACCGGCTTGTCGTTGTGCGTGACGGTTCGCGAGCCATCGGGCTCGATCACCAGGGTGTAGGTGTCGTCGTTGACGGAATATCGCGACACGTATCGGGATCCGTGCTCGGGCTGGGCGAGTGGCTTGTCGAAGCTGCCCGTCATGGGCTTAGAGCCCCCGCCGATCTGCGCCTGGGCACTTCCGGAGACGAGCGCCAACGCCACTGAACTCGCTGCCAACACATGAAGAAACATGATCAACCTCCAATACGCCTGGCCACCCGGCCTTTGATGGGAACACTCCGTTGCCAGTTTCCCCAAACCACCCCCGGGGGACGATTCCGACGATCGCACTCTGCGAAGACCTTGATGCGCCCGCGATCAGTATGCCGTGCGAACGATCTGAGGCCTGACTTCCACGGGCAGGCGCGTGACGCGCCCAAACTCGTCAAAGCCGGTCTGATATTCGCCCGGCTGATAAAAGTTCTTTACGTGCTGTTTTTCAATGATCCGCCTCGCGAAGGTGACGTCGTATCCATCACCACCCGGGCGGGGTTCGACGCTGAGCAGTTCTTTGTCTGGGGCTTCGCCTTGGACTTTGCCTTCGGCGCGGCCCTGGGTGAGGTACGCGTTGAGCGCGTCGGCCGCGCTGGCCAAACTGGCCGGCACCGGGGTCGTTTGAAGGGAGCCGGTGGAGGGAGTCGAACTCTGGTGCTGACCCAGGAGGGCCAAGGCGATGCCCGCGGCGACCGCCCAGCCACCCCAAGTTGCCACCACGCGGGCCCGCTGGGTCAGCGTTTGTGCCGATCGCTGAACCGAGGCCTTGTGGAGCTCCTCGCCGGAGAGATCGATCGCTTGGTGCCCCTGCGTGGCGGCGCTGACCGCCCCACGAAGCGCCCGATCGTCTCGCTGGGCCAGCGCCAAGTCACGCCAGACGCCCGCGTCGCGCGTCGCGGCTGCTTCCAGCCCCGCCCAGTCCGACGCCGTCGCCCGGCCGTCGATCACTCGGGTCATCAAGATGTCAATCTCATGGTCCGACATCGCAAAATCCTTCTACTGACGAAATGCTCCATCTCGCTGGGCTGGGCAGATTGCCCCAAGCCTTACACCTTGATGCGCCGGGCGCCGGGATCCGTCGGGGCGGGGATGTTGATCTCAGCGGGGCCGGGCCGGATCGAGGCGGCGGCCGCGAGCTCGCGGAGCTGACGCCGCCCGCGCGCAATCCGCGTCTCAATGGTCGTCTCAGGCAGACCCATGATCTGCCCGATCTCCCGATAACTCAGATTATGGATCGCCTTCAGCAGCAGTGGCTCGCGATATCCCTCGGGCATCTCGGCCGCCAGGGCCAGCAGGTGCCGCCCGATCGCGATCTCTTGTTCATTTTCGCTGGCAGAGCGACTGAGTTCGGGAGCAGCGTCGTCACGCTGAACGTCTTTGGCGCGGCGTGCCCCCGAGCGGGCGGCGGCGGCGGCCGCGTTGACCGCGACGGTCCGAAGCCAGGGGCGAACCGCGCGGGGATCGCGAACGTCGCTGATCTTGCGAACCAGCGAGACCGCGACTTCTTGGAGGAGGTCGTCTAAATCCGCCCAGCGAGGTTTGTGCGCCAGCAGGATCGCCGCCACCCAGCGCCGATGGCGGCGCCAGAGCTTGTCAACGCTCGCCGGGTCCCCCCCGATCGCCGCGGCGTGCTCTTGCTCTTCTTCCCGGGCCATGGCAGAGGCAACGAACAACTCCGAGCCTAAAGGCTCGCGAGCGACGCTGGCGAGGGCATCTTCCGCGAGATCGCGCACTGGTTGCTTCTCCGTCTGCTCCACCATGATGCGCCCCCCGCAGGAAACCGTCACCCAAAGCCCGTCCCGCCCCAATGGCTAGGGCGTACGCTTGCCCGGTCGTGTCCGGCCTGGTGCCCGTGGCCAGGCTCCACGAACGCCTCCCTGACACCGGCGTACTAGGACGTCGGTTCACTGTGAAGCTCTCTGCATGGAACGGAACGACTCTCTCGTCTTGAACATGCCATTGGGTGCTCACCTGGAGGAACTTCGGGCCCGGGTTATCCGCGCGGTTTTGGGCCTTGTCCCCATCTTTGTGATCTCTCTTCTCTTTGGAGAACGCCTCCTCCAGTTCCTCATCCGCCCCGCCTTGCACGCCCTGCGCGAGGCCGGCCAGCCCGACAATCTCCAGGGGCTAGGCCCGCTGGACACCTTCGGCGCGTACATGAAGGTCTCGCTCATCGTGGCGGCGGTGGTCGGCAGCCCCTGGCTGCTCTACCAACTTTGGAAGTTTGTCTCTCCCGGCCTGCACATGCACGAGCGCCGGTTTGTCTACTTTCTGCTCCCACTTTCCGCCCTCCTCACCATGGCCGGGGTGGTTTTTCTCTACCTCGTCATCCTGCCCATGATGCTCAACTGGCTGGTGACCTTCGGCACGGGGGTTGGGCAAAGCCGCCCGGACACCCAACCCCTCCCCCCGGGGGTGACCCTCGCACATGTCCCGGTGCTCGCGGCCGACCCGACTTCGCCCCAGGTAGGTGACGAATGGGTCAACTCGACCTTGCACTCACGGCGTGTCTGCATCGCGATTTTGCCTGACGGAAAGCCTGATGTCCTCTCGGCGACGCTCCACCGCGATGCCACCATCATTCAACAGTTCAGCATCGCGAGCTACATCGGGCTGCTGTTCACCCTAACCCTCGCCTTCGCCGCGGCTTTTCAGGCTCCGGTCGTGGTGCTGCTGCTAGGGTGGGTGGGCATCATCAACCAGAAGTTCCTGAAGAAGTACCGGCGTTACGCCATCTTCACCTGCGGGGTGGTGGCGGCCCTCATCACCCCAGGCGACCCCGCCTCCATGATCATGATGTGGATCCCGCTCTTTCTGCTCTACGAGCTCGGCGGCGTGCTCCTGCGCATCTTCCCCGCCCGGCGCGTCGCTGGGCCAAGGCCCGCCGACGATGGCGCGGGCGAGGGCTAAGC
>JAKFUN010000103.1 GCA_021732675.1 Phycisphaerales bacterium | reverse complement strand
TTCAAAGGCACCGCCTGGGACCAGAGCCCCCTCTTCAAGAAGCTCTACGAAGAAGAGTTCGGCATGCCCGGCGGCCAGCCCTACGGCTCGATCATCGGCGACTACTACTTCGACCACACCCCCCCCGACGTCGAAATGTTGGCGGGCATCGGGCAGATCGCGGCTGCCGCCCACGCGCCGTTCGTCAGCGCCGCCGCCCCCACCCTGCTCAATATGGAAAGCTGGCAGGAACTTTCCAACCCCCGCGACCTCACCAAGATCTTCCAGGGTCCTGAGTACGCCCCGTGGCGCAGCCTGCGCGCCAGCGATGACAGCCGCTATCTCGGGCTGACCATGCCCCGCGTGCTCGCCCGCACCCCCTACGGCGCCAAGAGCAACCCGGTCGAAGAGTTCAACTACGAAGAAGACACCGAAGGCGCCAAGCACGACAAGTTCACCTGGATGAACGCTGCCTACGGCATGGGTGTGAACATCACCCGCGCCTTCAAGCAGTACGGCTGGTGCAGCCGCATCCGGGGCGTCGAATCCGGGGGCATCGTCGAGGGTCTGCCGGTACACACCTTCCCGACCGACGACGGCGGCAAGGACATCAAGTGCCCGACCGAAATCGCCATCACCGACCGTCGTGAGGCGGAGCTCGCCAAGAACGGCATGATGCCGCTGAGCCATTGGAAGAACACCGACTACGCCGCCTTCGTCGGGGCGCAGAGCGTTCACCAGCCCGCGGAATACGACGACCCCGACGCGACCGCCAACGCCAACCTGGGCGCCCGCCTGCCCTACCTCTTCGCGACTTGCCGCTTCGCCCACTACCTCAAGTGCATGGTCCGTGACAGAATCGGCAGCTTCGCCAGCGCCGAGCAAATGTCCAACTGGCTCAACAAGTGGATCACCCAGTACGTCGACTATGACCCGGTCAACTCGTCCGAGACGTATAAGGCGACCCACCCCTTGTCCGGGGCTGAGGTGGTGGTGGAAGAAGTGCCGGGGAACCCCGGGTACTACAGCTCCAAGTTCTTCTTGAAGCCCCACTACCAGCTTGAAGGTCTGACCGTCTCGCTGCGTCTGGTGTCGAAGCTGCCTTCGCAAAAGGGCTAAAGCCTTCGCAAAAGGGCAAAAATCGGCGCGGGGCCGTGAGCAAAAGAACGGATTGATCGCTACACAAGTAGTCGTGTGGGGCAGGAAGCCCAAGGGAAAGGGAAGAGTTCGGCCGGTGTGTGCCGGCGCGATCCAGAAGAAGCGGGCGAACTTGCCTCGCATGGTGAGAAGGGTTCAAAAGGAGGTTGGTCATGGCATTTGACGGATTTCTCAAGCTCGGCACGGTGAAGGGTGAATCGCAGGATGACACCTTCAAGGGAAGCAGCGGCTGGATCGACGTGCTTTCGTTCACGTACGGCGTGACGCAGACCGGCAGCGCCAGCAGCCAGGGCGGCCTTACCGCGGGCAAGGCCAACTTCCAGGACTTCACCTTCACCCAGAAGGTGCACATCGGCTCCCCCGAAATCTTCCTCACCTGCTCCAACGGCAAGGTGCACGAAGAAGCCTGGTTCGTCGCCCGCAAGGCCGGCGAAACCCCCCAGGTCTTCCTCCAGATCAAGATGAAGAACGTGCTCATCACCTCGGTGACCTCGCAGGGCGCCGGCGGCCCGGACGAAATCCCCACCGAGACCGTCTCCTTGACCGCCGAAATGCTCGCGGTCTGGTACGGCAAGCAGGACGCCAAGGGCAAGATCGAAGCCGAGACCGCCACCGGCTGGGATCAGAAGAAGGCCGTCAAGTGGGAAGGCCACAGCCTCAAGAAAGACCCCAAGGGCTAAGTTGAGACATCTTCGCCGCCGGGTTCTCCGCGGCGCGTCGCGTACGCCCTCACGGGGAGAAACCCCCCGTGGGGGCTTTGAGTTTACGGACCGGCAAGCTTCCGGCACGAGCCTTGGACCTGGCAAAGACGGCCGGGCGCACATGCGCCCCAGCCTCCGGAGAGTTCGCGAATGACCCCGCAGGATCTTCTCAAACAAGGCAAGCTGGACGAATGTCTCAAGACCGTCGAGGCGCAGGTGCGGGCCAACCCCGCCGACGCCAAGCTGCGCGTGCTTCTCTTCCAGGTTCTCGCCGTCATGGGCGAGTGGGATCGCGCGACCATTCAGCTCGGCGTGGCCGCGGAGATGGACCAGGCCAATGTGCTCATGGCCCAGATGTGTCAACAGGCGATTCTCTCCGAGAAGTTCCGGGCCGACGTCTTCGCGGGCAAGCGCGCTCCCATGATCCTGGGCGAGCCCGAGCCGTGGATGGGGATGCTGGTGCAGGCGGCCCACCTCTCGGCCCAGGGCAAGCACGCTCCGGCACAGGAGCTGCGCGACCAAGCCTTCGAGCTCGCCCCGGCCGTGGCAGGGGAGATCACCGTCGGGGCCGACGAGAAGACCGCGACCAAGCACGCCTTTGAATGGATCGCGGACGCCGACGAGCTGATGGGTCCGATGATCGAGCTCTTTGTGGGTGGAAAGTACTACTGGGTTCCCTGGCAGCGCATCGCGCTGCTGCGCCTCGACAAGCCCACCGACCTGCGCGACGTAGTGTGGCTCCCCGGGCAGGTCGTCTGGACCAGCGGGGGCACTCAAGTCGTGCTGATGCCGGTCCGCTACCCGGGGAGTCAAGCCGCCGGCTTTGCCGGCGAGATTCGCCTGGCCCGCAAGACCGAGTTTGTGGAGATGGACGGGCGCGAAGCGCCGGTGGGTCAGCGGTTGCTGGCGACGGACGCGGGGGAGTTCGGGGTGCTGGATTGCCGCAGCATTCGGCTCGGCGATGGCCCCCTCTCGCCGGATGGACCTGGGTTGGCATGAGTGAACAAGGTCGGAGGCGTCGATGGCGGAGTTGACGACACGCGAGAGGCTGCAGCCCAGCCTGCTGGACCGGCTGACCGACGATGCGCCGCAAGAGCGGGTTGAAAGCCGCGATAAGCGCGTCATGTCCATGCGCCAGCTGCGCAACGCGGTTCTGCGCGACCTCGAGTGGCTCCTCAATGCAGGGTGCCGCCCGATGGACGATGAGATCCATGACTTTCCGCTGGTGGCCAACAGCGTCGTGAACTACGGGATGCCCGACCTGACCGGGTTGGCGGCAGCCGGGCTGACGCAGACGCGGATCGAGTCGCTCGTGGAAAAAGCAATCATCAACTTCGAGCCCCGGATCATGCGCGGCACGCTCCACGTGTCGGCAGTGGCGGGCGACGGAGCCGAAAGCGAAAGTCACGTCGGGTTTCAGATCAGCGGCGAACTGTGCCCGCTGCCAATGCCCGAAGCGTTGTACGTCAAGACGACGGTGGACCTCGACACCGGGCGTTGTGAAGTCAAGGAAGGTCAGCAGTAGTCCCTGGGTACCCCCGCGCATGGACCGACGACTCATCCGTTACTACGACCGTGAGCTGCGCCACCTCCAAACAGTGGCCAGCGAGTTTGCGCGCGAGTTCCCCAAAATCGCCGGACGCCTGGCGATCGAGGACTTCCCGTGTGTGGATCCCTACGTCGAACGTCTGCTCGAAGGGTTTGCCTTTCTCGCGGCCCGGGTGCAGATCAAGCTCGACGCGGAGTTCCCGCGGTTTACTCAGAACCTGCTGGAAACCGTCTACCCGCACTACCTCGCCCCAACCCCGTCCATGGCGGTGGTGCAGTTCAAGCACGACAAGAGCGAGGCAGGCCTGGCCGAAGGGTATGTGCTGCCACGCGGGACCGTGCTCCGGGGCATGACCCTCAAGGACGCAACCTCGTGCGAGTTCCGCACCGCGCACAAGACCACCCTGTGGCCGATCGAGGTCGTCGAGGCCAAGTACTACACCCGCGAGGTGGGGACGCTGGACTTGGCCCGGGTGTGGGGCGAGGCAGAGGCCGAAGCAGCCCGCCCGCGCGGGGCCTCCCCGGCGATGGGGGTTCGGGCGGCCCTCCGCCTGCGCCTGCGAGCCACCGCCGGCCTGACGTTCAACAAGATCAAGCTCGAAACTCTGTCGCTGTACCTGAAAGGCCCCGACGCGACCCCATGGCGCCTCTACGAAGCGCTCCTGGCCCACGCCAAGAGCGTGGTGGTCAGGCCGGTGCCCGGTGGGACCCGGCGCGGACTGTGGCAGGAGTCGCTGCCCGCGAGCGTGATCGGGCGGGCCGGTTTCTCTGCCGGCGAAAGCCTGCTGCCCTACGAAGCACGCAGCTTTCAGGGATACCGCCTGCTGCACGAGTACTTCTCGTTCCCGCAGCGCTTCGCATTTGTCGACATCCACAAGCTCGCCCCGGCCCTCGCCAAGTGCGATTCGAACCAACTGGACATCATCATCCCGCTCGACCAGGAAAACCCAGACCTGGAAGGGGCGGTCGACGAGTCAAACTTCTGTCTGCACGCGTCGCCCGCGATCAACCTCTTCCCCAAACGCTGCGATCGAATCTTCGTCTCCGACAAGTCGTCGGAGTTTCAGGTGATGCCCGATCGCACCCGCCCGCTGGACTTTGAGGTCTACCGGCTTGAGAGCGTGGTCGGGTTTGGTTCCCGAGCGGGCGAAGAGCGGGCGTTCCGGCCCTTCTACGCAGCGACGGACTCGGACGCGGGCGACAGCGGCGCCTACTTCTCGACGCACCGCGTCCCGCGGGCCATCAGCGAGCGCGAGAAGCGGTTCGGCGGGCGATCCAGCTACGCGGGGAGCGAGGTCTATCTGTCGCTGGTAGACGCGCAGGACGCCCCCTACAGCACCGACCTCAAGCAGCTTTCCGTCAATGCGCTGTGCACCAATCGCGACTTGCCCCTGCAGATGCCGGTAGGCAAGAACAAAACCGACTTCACGCTCGAGATCGGGGCACCGGTGGAGTCCGTGCGGGTCGTCGCCGGGCCTACCTCACCAAAGTCCAGCCATGTCGAGGGTGACGTTGCGTGGCGGACGATCAGCCACCTGACGCTGAACTATCTCTCGTTGTCGGACGAAGATGCCAACGGGGACGGCACGATCAGCCAGGACGAAAGCCGCGGCGCGGCTGCGCTGCGCAGCCTGCTCAAGCTCTATGGCGACGTGGGCGACCCGGTGGTGCGCAAGCAGATCGAGGGGTTGCGGACGATTCAGACAAGCAGCATCACGCGGCGGGTGCCCGCCCCAGGGGTGGTGGCCTTCGCGCGGGGTCTGGCCGTGACCGTGACCATGGATGAATCACAGTTCGAAGGGGTGGGGTCCTTCCTGCTGGGCGCGGTGCTCGAGCAGTTTTTCGCGAGGTACGTCTCGATGAACTCCTTCACCGAGACGATCGTGCGAACGCAGGACCGAGGGGAGATCATGAGGTGGCCGGCGAACATCGGACAGCGACCGGTTCTGTGAGTAACGGGGCCGCCAATGGCGCCGTCGACCCGCTCGAGGCCATACTGGCCGCGGCGGGCGAACCTGTTGCTGCGCGCCCGCCCGCGCGGGTCAAACACTTTTCCCGCGAGATCGACCACGCCAAGCGTGAGGCGGTGTGGGACGCGCTGAACATCGAGCCCTGGTCGAGCGACTTTTTCGCGCTCGTGAGACGCATCGAGGCGCTCTATCACGATCAAGCCGGGTTCGGACGCTCCGCCCGGGCCTCGGAAGACCCGGTCCGATTCAACCAGCACCCGCTCATGTCCTTCCCGTCGTGCACCGTCAGCGAGTTTCAGTTCCCGCGTGCCAACTCGCCCGCGCGGCTGTTTGTGAACTTCATGGGTCTGCTGGGCCCCATGGGCCCCCTGCCCTTGCACCTGACCGAATACGCCTACCAGCGCGAACTGCAAGCCCGCGACCGGACCCTCTCGCGATTCCTCGATGTCTTCAACCACCGGATGATCGGGTTGTTCTATCGCGCCTGGGCCTCAAGCCAGATGGCCGCGAGCTTTGACCGCGCCCCCACCGGCCTGCCCGCCGGCACCCCGACCGATGCCGAGCGCCAGCGATTGCTCTCCGAGGACCAGGACCGATACTCGACGTACATCGGATCGTTCATCGGCCTGGGCGATGAGTCGATGCGCTACCGCGACGCCGCCCCGGATGTCGCCAAGCTCCACTTCTCCGGGCGATTGGCAATCGCCACCCGCGGACCCGAGGGGCTGGGCGCCATCCTGGGGTCTTATCTATGCGTCGAAGTACACATCGAAGAGTTCGCGGGCCGGTGGATGGACCTCCCCGAGCAATATCGGTGCAGCCTGGGTAGCAAGGTCGCCTCGCTGGGCACACTTTCCGGCGGCGGAGCAGTGGCGGGAAGCAAGGTGTGGGACGCGCAAGGCGCGTTCCGGATTCGCCTCGGACCCATGACCATGGCCCGCTATCGGACGCTGTTGCCGGGCTCGCTGAGTGCCCAGCGCCTGGACGCGTGGATCCGCAACTACGTGGGGGATGAGTTCTATTGGGAGGTGTCGCTGGTTCTAAAAGCCAGTGAAGTCCCGGTGGCCAAGCTCGGGGGAGATCCTGCGAACGGAGCCCGTTTGGGGTGGACGTCGTGGGTGACGACCTCGGGGAGCGAGGAAGATCGGAGCGACTTGATGTTGCGAAGCCCGCGCTAAAGGCGGGTTTTGCGGGTGATGAGAGGACGGTTTCGGGTACGCTATTGGGGTTTCGAGCGGGTCTGGGGTAACGCGTGTGCTTCCCGTGTGGGGAAGTGGCTCATCCAAGAAGGGGCGATTCATGGCCGGGATTTCTCGTGCAGCGTTGTTCGGCAAGCTCAACAGCATCGGCTACAAAGCCCTCGAAGGCGCCACCGTCTTCTGCAAGCTGCGGGGGAACCCCTACGTCGAGCTGGTCCACTGGCTGCACCAACTGATGCAGACCCAGGACACCGATCTGCACCGCATCATCAAGGCCTTCAACCTGGACGTGGCGCAACTCGTCGCCGACACCCAGGCGACCCTCGACAAGCTCCCCCGCGGGGCCAACGCGTGCGACCTCTCCGCGTCGCTGGCGGATTCGGTGGAGCGGGCTTGGGCGTACGCCAGCCTGAAGTTCGGTGAAACCAGCATCCGCTCCGGCCATGTGATCTTCGCGCTGTGCAACGACACGGTGCTCAAGCCTCAGCTCACCAAAATCAGCCAGCAGTTCAACAAGATCGCCGCCGAGCAGTTGGGCGAGCAGTTCCTCAAGATCACCGACGGCAGCCCGGAGGCAGTGCTTTCCGCGGCTGACAGTCGCGGCATCAGCGGCGCCCCCGGCGAAGCCAGCGGCGCCATGGCCCCCGCCCAGCTCGGCAAGCAAGAGGCCCTCGCGAAGTTCTGCAAGGACCTCACCGAAAACGCCCGCGCCGGCAAGCAAGACCCAATCGTCGGTCGCGACGATGAGATCCGCCAGTGCATCGACATCCTCATGCGACGGCGCCAGAATAACCCGATGCTCACCGGCGAAGCAGGCGTAGGAAAGACGGCCATCGTCGAAGGCTTCGCGCAGCGGATCGTCAAGGGCGATGTGCCGCCCCAGTTGAAGGACGTGCGCTTGCTCGAGCTCGACGTCGGCCTCTTGCAGGCGGGTGCCAGCATGAAGGGCGAGTTCGAGAATCGCCTGCGCCAGGTCATCGACGAGGTGCAGTCCAGCCCCAAGCCGATCATTCTGTTCATCGACGAAGCCCACACCCTGATGGGCGCGGGCGGGGCGGCCGGCACGAATGACGCCGCCCAGTTGCTCAAGCCCGCCCTCGCCCGCGGCACGCTGCGCACGGTGGCCGCCACCACCCAGAGCGAATACAAGCAGCACTTCGAAAAAGACCCGGCCATGACCCGGCGCTTCCAGGTCGTCAAGGTCGACGAACCCGACGAAGCCAAGTGCCTGCTTATGATCCGCGGGCTCGCCGACGTGATGGAGAAGCACTTCAAGGTGCAGGTGCTGGATGAGGCCCTTGAGGCCGCGGTAAAGCTCAGCAAGCGCTACATCCAAGGGCGGCAGTTGCCCGACAAGGCCGTGAGCCTGATCGACACCGCCTGCGCCCGCGTGGCGGTGAGCCTTCACGCCACGCCAGGCAGCATCGACGACACCCGCAAACGCATCGAGGGGATGAATCGCGAGTTGGCGATTCTGGATAAGGAAATTCGCGTCGGATCCGACCACTCGAAACGCCGCGCAGAGTTGGTCGAGCAGATCGCGACCGAAGACAAAGCCCTGGCAGTGCTCGACGAGCGTTTCACGAAAGAGAAGGCGCTGGTTGGCAAGATTCTGGAGCTGCGGGGCAAGCTGGCCCCGGCCCCGGGGTTGGGTGATGCGAAAGCCCCCGAGAAGGGCAACATCGGCAAGGCCGAACCCAAGCCCGACGAGGCCAAGGCGCCCGCCGGCAAGACCGAGCCCAAGCTCAGCGACGCAGAGCGCGAGAAGATCAAAGAGGAACTCAAAATGCTCCAGCATGAGCTGGTCGCATTCCAGGGCGAGCACCCGCTGGTCACCCCCAGTGTCGATGCGCAATCCGTGTCGGGCGTCGTGTCAGACTGGACGGGCATCCCACTCGGACGCATGGTGAAGGACGAAATGCGCACGGTGTTGACGCTCGGCGGCACGCTCGAAAAGCGCGTCATCGGTCAGCGCCACGCCCTCGATGCAATCGCCGAGCGAATCCAGTTGAGCCGCGCCAAGCTCGACAACCCCGGGCGCCCGGTGGGCGTCTTCCTGCTCGTCGGGCCCAGCGGCGTGGGCAAGACCGAGACAGCGATCGCGCTGGCCGAGGCTCTCTATGGCGGCTCGCAAGGCCTCATCACCATCAACATGAGCGAATATCAGGAAGCCCACAAGGTGAGCCTGCTCATGGGTTCGCCTCCCGGCTACGTGGGCTTCGGCAAGGGTGGCGTGATGACCGAGGCGGTCCGCCGCCGCCCGTACAGCGTGCTGCTGCTCGACGAAGTCGAGAAGGCCCACGCCGACATTCACGAGGTCTTCTTCCAGGTCTTCGACAAGGGCATGATGAAGGACAGCGAGGGTGTGGACATTGACTTCAAGAACACCATCATCCTGCTGACGAGCAACGTGGGCACGGACCTGGTGATGAAGATGTGCAAGGACCCGAGCCTGAAGCCCGACCCCGAGGGGCTGGTGAAGGCGATCCGCGAGCCGCTGCTGAAGGTCTTCCCGCCCGCGCTGCTGGGGCGCGTGAACATCGTGCCGTACTACCCGATCAGCGACGACATGATGCGTGCGATTATCAAGTTGCAGCTCAAGCGCGTGGGCCAGCGCGTGACCGAGGGGCACAAGGTGCCCTTCAGCTTCGACGCCAAGGTCGAGGATCTGATCGTGAGCCGCGTCACCGAGCTGGACAGCGGGGCCCGCGCCATCGACGCGATCATCACCCGCCAGATGCTGCCCAGCGTGGGCAAGGAACTGCTGGAGCGTCTGATGGAAGGGCGTCCGGTGCACAAGGTGCACGTGGGCGTGAAGGACAGCCAGTTTGAGTACAGCTTTGAGTAGCGGAGGCACTAGGCACTAGGCACTAGGCACTAGGCACTAGGGAATGGGGATCGGGGAGCATGTTCGATCTGGGGCGATACAACCAGTTCAAGCCCACCTGGGGCACGTTGGGATTGGGCGAGCCCTTCCCCAGCGCCACCAGCGCGTACTGGCCGGGGGACTATTCCCCGGCGGGCGAGGGCTTTTCGATTGGCGACGAAGACTCCACCTTTCAGTTCCCGGATAGTCCGGAGACGCCGGTCGCCTCCGGCAAGCTCAAGGCCATCGGGCCCCACGCCGCGGGGCTTTCGGTGGGGGATCGCGAACGCCAGTTTCAGACCATGACCCAGGAAGAACGCGAGGCCAAGAAAAAGGAACCCGCAAAGCTCGGGCTCGAAATGGATCCCGCAGTGTGGGACTTCATCTTCATCACTCGCAACCAGATCAAGATCCTGACCGACCTCATCCAGCAACTGATCGTGCAGAACTGGATGACCGAGAGCGAGGCCGAGAAATGGCGAGAGCTCTGCGCCGACTCGATCAACCGGGGCCAGAAACAACTCACCGGGGGCGGGGCGATTTTGTGCTATGGCCCCTTCCGGCGCTCGCGCCTCACCTTTGAAGTCAACGAAGAAAAAAGCACGCAGTTTTATCGCAAAATCCGGATCTACGCCGCTGTCTACTTCCAAAAGCCGCTGGACAAGGACATCCCCCCCGAGCCCGGCACCTTGAGCGAGCCGGACGACGAGATGTTGGCATTCATGGCCGAGTTCGGGGGCATCTCCGCGTACGAAGAGGAGGAGCCGCCCGACTATTCGGAGGTGTGGACCGAGGGCGAGGACTCGGACGCCGAGCGGGCCAAGTGGATGCGGGCCAACGTGGAGCAGGATCCCCGCGAGTGGTTCCGGCAGATCAAGGGCGAAAAGAAGGCGGCCAAGCGCGAGAAGAAGGAATACGCCGCCCAGCAGCGGGCCGAGGTGTACGAGCAGAAGCGACTCAACCGCCAGCAGCGCGATCAGGCCCGGGCGGCTGAGGAGAGATCGCAGCGCGCCGCGCAGGAAGAATCAACGCCTCAGCTTTCCGAGAAGGAACAGCAGGTCCACACCTGGGCCAAACTCTCCATGATCGCGCAGGTGTGGAAGGAGTCCGGGCGCGACAAGGCGAGTGAGGTGGTGGTGCCCGGGCCGATCCAGCAGTTCCGCAGCGCTGTAAACAAAGCTATGGCGCTGGCCGCCGAAAAAGCCGCCGAGGAAGAGTTTGCCGCAGAGCAGCGGCTGATCGAAGAGGCTCAGGAAGCAGCCGCGATGAAAGCAATGGCCCGGGCCCGGGCCACCAAGGCGGCCCTTAAGAAAGTTCGACTCACCAACGAAGCCAAAGTCCGTGATGTCTTCGGCGGGGCGTCGCCAGGCGAGAGCTAAACAGACGCCACCCGCCAGGCAAGTTCTGAAGGTGGCAAAGCAGCGATGTGTCGCCCACCCGCGGCACACGGAAGGAAAAGGGAAGCCAATGCCCAACTACTCACAAGACGATCGCTTCATCGCCATCAACTCCCCGTTGGGCAAGGACGTGCTGCTGCTCAAGGGCATCCGCATGAATGACGAGCTGGGCCGCCCTTTCGTGGCCCACCTCGACCTGCGCAGCGAAACTCAGGACATCGACTTCAAAAACATCATCGGCATGAACGTCACGGTGCGGATCAACCTCGCCGACGGCACCCCGCGCTACATCAACGGATTCATCGCCGACTTCGCCCAGCACGGCGCTCCGTACGCGGGCTCGATGAACGAATACAAGGCGACCATGGTCCCCTGGCTCTGGTTCCTCACCCGCTCCTCAGATTGCCGCATTTTCCAAAACCTGAAGATCCAGGACATCGTCAAGCAGGTTTTCGACGATTTTGGCTTTTCTGACTACGAGTTCAACCTCACCGGCACCTACAAGGAGCGCGAATACGTCGTGCAGTATCGCGAGACGGCCTTCAACTTCGTGAGCCGCCTGCTCGAAGAGGAAGGACTCTACTTCTACTTCAAGCACGAGGACGGCAAGCACACCATGATGATCGTCGACGCCCCCAGCGCCCACGAGCCTGCCCCAGGGGCGGCCAACGTCCTCTACAAGCCCAACGACGGCAACGCCATGAGCTTTGACCGCGTCTGGGAATGGATGGTCGAGAAACGCTACTTCCCCGGCAAGGCCTCCCTGACAGACTTTGAGTTCAAAACCCCCTCCACGCCCCTGCTGAAGGACGCGACAACCGTCGTGGACTTCTCGAACATCGACAAGTTCAACTGGTACGACTACCCGGGCGGCTACTTCGCCGCCTCCGACGGCGAGGCAATCTCCAAGATCCGCATGGAAGAGTTCGAAGCCCAGCATGCCGTCTCACGCGCCAAAGGTGACGTTCGAGCGATGGTCACCGGTGCCAAGTTCACTCTCGAAGAGTACCCCCTCGCATCCGCCAACATCGAGTACGTGTGCACCGCCACCAGCTTCAGCGCCCAGGGCGATGACTTTTCGACCGGCGAAGGCGCCGACGAAGACACCTTCGAAATCACCTTCTCCGCCATTCCTGCCTCCACTCAGTTCCGCACGCCCCGCTCTACGCCCCGGCCGCACGTGGGCGGCCCGCAGACGGCGATCGTCGTCGGCACCAGCGGCGAAGAGATCCACACCGACGAGTTCGGACGCGTCAAAGTCCACTTCCACTGGGACCGTTACGACCAATCCAACGAAGATTCATCCTGTTGGATCCGCGTCTCCCACCCCTGGGCGGGCAAAAAATGGGGCTTCGTCTTCCTGCCGCGAATCGGGCAGGAAGTCATCGTCGACTTCCTCGAAGGCGACCCCAATCGCCCCATCATCACCGGGCGTGTCTACAACGCCGAGTGCGCCGTCCCCTACCCCCTGCCCGACAACAAGACCATGTCGACCATGAAGAGCTCCAGCAGCAAGGGGGGCGAGGGGTTCAACGAGATCCGCTTCGAAGACGACGCCGGGAACGAAGAGTTCTTCATCCACGCCCAAAAGGACATGCACGTTCGAGTGCTCAACGACAAGTTCGAGACGGTTGAGCACGATCATCACCTGATGGTCAATAACGACTCCCTGACCCACATCGAGAACAATCGGCACGTCGAGGTCGTTAACGACTCCAAGGAAAAAGTCGGCAACGACTTCAACTTGGCGATCGCGGGAAAGTCCGCGACCGCCATCGATGGCAGCATGTCCCTCAAAGTCGCCGGCGACATGATCGAAGTCTTCTCCGCCGACCACTCCGAGACCACCACCGGCCAGCTCTCCATCAAGGCCGACACCATCGTGCTCGAAGCCGGCACCAACATCACCCTCAAGGTCGGCGGCTCCACCATCGCCATCGACAGCAGCTCGATCAACATTCAAACGACAGACTTCACAGTCGCCGCGGATGGCAAGATCGCCATGTCCGCAGGCGGCAACGGCGAACTCAAGGCCTCCGGCTCGCTCAACTGCGAGGCAACCGGGGCCGCCACCTTCAAGTCCGGTTCCTCCGCCACGCTCGACGGCGGGGGCTCCACCACAGTCAAGGGCGGCGCGATCTCAATCGGATAGCTCGTCGTGCATCGGAGAGACGAACCATGGCAAGTCCCAAGAGCATCAAGTCCGCATCAGTGGTCGCCCCCGCCGAGCCCGAGGCGGCTCAGGCGGCGATCACCGCCGACCCCGGCCAAGTCAGCTCCACCTCCAGCCAGGCCATTCAATCCAGCCCTGGTTCCTGGGCCAACACCACCCTGGACGCGCCCCCGGCCAACCCGCAAGGCAAGAAAGACCCCGCCAAAACCAGCTGGATCGAGGTTCAGCTCGTCGACGAAAACGGCAAGGGAATCGCCGGGCAAGCCTTCGTCGTCACCGCCCCCGACGGGTGCGATTACTCGGGCACCACCGACGAAAAAGGTGTGGGCCGCGTAGACGGCATCGACCCTGGATCCAGCGACATCACCTTTCCAGATCTTGACAAAGACGCCTGGGTGCCGGCCTAATCCGGGGTGCATCACAGATGACGGCCGGAATGCCGGGGGCAAAAAGAGCAACACATGCCAACCATCAACGCCTCGCAGGGAGACAGCGTCACCAGCATCGCGCACGACCGCGGGTTTTTCTGGGAAACCCTCTGGAATCATTCCGAGAACAGCGACCTCAAGAACAAGCGCAAGGATCCGAACATCATCTCCCCGGGTGATGCGGTCTTCGTGCCCGAGCTCCAGATCAAGAAGGAAAGCCGTCCCAACGAGGCCCGCCACAAGTTCAAGCGCAAGGGCGTCCCCGCCACCCTCAAGCTGCGTCTAACCCGCCTCGACAAGCCCCGCGCCAACGAGCCCTACACCCTCGTCATCGATGGCCAGCTCTTCACCGGCAGCACCGACGCCGACGGAAAGCTCGAGCACCCCATTCCGCCCAACGCCCGCAGCGCGACCCTCAAGCTCAAGCAGGGCAAGGAGGAATACCCGACCCAAATCGGCGGGCTCGACCCCTACGACTCTCCTACTGGCGTTCAGCAACGCCTCAACAATCTCGGCTTTGCCCCAGGTGACACCGGGGGCGACCTCGAGCACCCCGACACTGTCGAAGCCATCAAGGACTTCCAAAAAAAGTACGACCTCGACGTCACCGGTCTCGCCGACGACGCGACGAAGAAGAAACTCGATGAAGTCCATGTGTGACACGCCTCCCGCAGTAGTCAGCCGTGAGAGCGGACCGCCGACGCACGCGAGTGCGTAGGGACAGAACGAGGAAAACATGCTCGACAGCATCGGATCAGCAATCGACAACGCGACGGGCGCTCTAGGGGGCAACAAGCAATCCGCCAGCGACGTGGAGCCCGTCTTTCATATCGGCGAGCCACTGGCTGATCCCAAGACCCGTGCGCCCCTGCAGATCTCGCCCAAGGCGCACAGCTCCGACAACGACCAGAACCAGTTCGGGCAAGACGCGCCCACCGAGTTTGTTCACTTCGGGCGTACGCACGCGGCCTTGGCACCCACTTTCCCCCACGACATCAAGTCGATCGGCGATGCCGTAATGTGGCGCGACGCGCTGGCGCGAGAGGCGTTGCTGCTGCACGGGTCACTCCGCCGCGCGCAAGCCGTCTTCACCGAGTACGACAAGAGCAAGGGCGCCGTCGGCGACATCATGAGCGCCGTCAACGTTCTTGGCGGCGGAGGCTTTTCCGGGCCAGATCTATCGCGTTTCGACGAGCTCGCCAGCCGCATCACCAAGGCCGGCGGCACCATCAACAAAGCCGACGGAATCGACTACCCCACGCTCCATCAAGCCGGCATCGACCTTCACAAGGCGCGGGCCAACTACATCGACTTTGTGCGCAAGACCGGCGATAGCTACCTCAAGCACGACGACGGTGGAGGCTCGCCCGGGGGCGCGCTCTCCAGCGTTACGGGCGCTGTCAGCAACGCCGCCGGCAGCGCGCTCAGCGCCATCGGTGGCCCGGTCGGCAAGGCCCTCAAGCTGATCCAGTCGATCATCTTCAAGCCCTACGACATCTACCTCGCCATGTACTTGGCCGTGCGCGATGAGTACGAAGACACGATCGAGAACGCCAGCTACGCGATGACGCTCAAGTCCATCCGGGCCAAGGCAGTGCCGACGTTCGAGGTCTGGTTCCCGCTTCCCAAGCCGGAGAAGGTACCAGATGAACAGATCGATGACCCGGGCGACGACCTGAGCCGGGCGGGCGACGAAGCCAAAGACCTCAAAATCGCCAAGGCGATCGACAGCGCCAAGAAAGCCGCGGACGACGCCCAGAAAAAGGTCGACAAAGCAAGGAAAGACGTCGACGACAAGATCCAGAAGGTCAAAGATTTTCTCTCCCCCGAAGCCCCAGACCCATCCACCCCCGGCGACGACGCGCTCGGCTTGGTCTTCGCCGCGTTCACCAGCGCCAAACTGGACAAGCGGCTTGACGACGGCAACCTGCGCCAGCGGAAAAAGCTGACCCCCGTGCTGGCCGAGGCCATCGCGCTGGGCGTCGGTGTCGACAGCATGCCCACGTGGTTCACCAAGCCCCTGGAAAAAATCGTCGAGCAGGAGATCGGCCTGCTCCAGCTCATCATGCACCGGGCGATGGGCGCGGGGCTCACGATGGACTTCAAGCAGGAGTCACTCCAAAAACTCGGGCAGGAGTGGTTCTTCGACGCGTTGATCGACATCATCGTGAAGCAGTTCACGTTTCTCCAGGATGGCCCCGACGGACTGGGCACCTATCAGGGAGTGAAGCTGACCAAGCAGGCCTTCATCGAGCGCGGGCGTGACCTGGTGCGAGACCAGTTCGGACAGTTTCTCAACCCGATATTGAACATCGCGATGCACAATGTGGGGGAGCGATTGCGCGAGGCGATCGAGGGCGCGAAAGACCAGGCGGCCCAGTCGCAGGCCGCCGCCGTGGCCGGGGCGCTGGGCCTCGGGAACGACCAGAAGAAAGCCGCCGAAAGCATCGGCAACGCGCGTGACAAACACTCGCTGACGATGGAGATCTTGCTCGCCCGCCTGCCCGAGCTGGCCGCCCTGCTGGTGCGCGACACCGTGCTGCCGGTGTACGACCTGGTGTTCCAGCAGCTGGCGGGCAAGGCAATGGGCGCGCTGGGCAGTGCCATGTCTCCGGTCAATAGCATGGTCTCCGACGCCAAGAGCAAGATGGACGACGTCAAGGACTACAAAGACCGCGTCAACAAACTCCGATCCGACACCGACGACGGCCAGGGCGGCACCAACATCAACCAGAGCACGGACTTCGGCGCGCTCAAGGACGATCTTACCACCGCCACCGCCAAGCCCGCATCCACCAGCACCGACAGCGGCGACTTCCCCGGGGGCGATCGCAAGTTTCTGTGCCAAGCCCAGCCCATTCCCGCCGACGACATCAAAAAGGTCGAAGACGAACAAAAGGTCGACGCCGAAATCTGGCCCGACCCGCCCAAAGAAGACGCCCCGACCGCAACCAGCGTCCCCCAATGAGTCTGATACAGCGCGAGGAGCCCCGCCATGGCCAGCCCAAAGTCGATCAAGTCCGCCTCCGCCGTCTCCCCAGTCGCTCCCGAGCCCGCCGTCGCAGCCGTGACCGCCGATCCCGGGCAGGTCTCCGCCGCCAGCTCTCAAGCCGCCAGCCGCTCCGCCGGCAGCTACGGCTCTGTGAAGGTCCCCTTCCACAAGAACGAGCCGCCGACAAACCAAGACCAAACCACCGAGCTGACCTGGATTGAGATCGAACTCGTCGGAGAAGACAACAAACCCATCGCGGGCGAGCCCTACCGGGTGGTGACCCCCGAAGGGACCCAGGCCACCGGCACGCTCGACGAAAAGGGCTTTGCCCGCATCGACTACATCCAGCCGGGCACCTGCAAGGTGAGCTTCCCAAACCTCGACAAAGATGCCTGGAAAAAGCTGTAGATTCACACCGAATCCGCCCGCCACCCGCCCGCTACAGTCCCGCCAACCTTTGAGGAGTCCACATGTTCACATCGATCAGCGTGTCGCGTAAGGGCGAGTCCGAGGCCGTGGCGTTCGCTCACTTCCAGGGCGAGAAGCCGGACTCGCGCACGCTGGCGCTCGCCGCGGGGTTGGGTCTAAAGGACGCGCTGACTGCCGCCGCCTCTCTTCCTGAAGCCACCGGCGAGTCTGGCTCGCTGGCCGAATCATTCTCACAAGGTGCCAAGGGGATCGCAGGCACGCGTGTGCTGCTGATCGGCCTGGGTGATAAGACCAAGTTCCAGGTCGGCGCGCTTCGCAACGCGGGCGCAACCATCGGGCGGCGTCTGGTCGCCGTGAAGGGCCGAAGCCTCTCGCTTGAGTTTGACGGGGCGCTCGCCGCCGCGAAGGCCGACGTCCACGCCTCGGGCAGCGCCGCCGGCGAAGGCCTTGGCCTCCTGGGCTGGGTGTGTGATGAGTTCCGGGGCAAGGCCACCCCCGCCCCCAAGCGCACGGCGCTCACGCTTCGCAGCAGCGACGCCGATTTCGCCAACGGGCTTTCGCGCGGGCTGGCCTTGGCCCAGAGCACCAACTACTGCCGCACCCTGAGCCAAACCCCGCCCAACATCGCGACCACCGGGTTCATGGCCGATCAGGCCAAGAAGCTCGCTCGCCAGGTCGGCCTCAAAGTGAAGATCTGGGAAGGGCAAGACCTGGCCCGCGAGCGATTCGAGGGGCTCATCAACGTCGGCAAGGCGAGCGAAAACAAGCCCTGCCTGATCCGCCTCGAATACAACCCCTCCAACGCCAGGGCCGGCAAGCCCGCCGTGCTCGTCGGCAAGACCATGACCTACGACACGGGCGGCCTCTCGCTCAAGATCAACAACAGCATGGTGGGCATGAAGCGCGACAAAGACGGCGGGTGCGCCGTCCTCGGCGCCATGCACGCCATCGCCACTGTCATCAAGCCCCGCCGCCGTGTGGTCGCCTTGCTCGCCGTCGCCGAAAACAGCATTTCCGACGAGGCATATCGCCCCGACGACGTCATCACCTACCGCAACGGCGTGACGGTCGAAGTGACCAACACCGACGCCGAGGGCCGCCTGGTGCTGGCCGATGCGCTCTGCTGGGCGTGCGAACAGGAAAACCCCGGCTACATCGTGGATCTCGCCACGCTCACCGGGGGCGTCATCACCGCCCTGGGCAGCACCTACGCCGGGCTCTTCTGCGAGGACGACGCCCTGCGCAGCAAAGTGCAGTCCGCCGCCGATATCGCGGGCGAGCGGGTCTGGCGTCTGCCCATGCACCAGGAATATCGCGACATGATGAAGAGCCCGGTCGCGGACATTCTGAACAGCAACCCCAATCGCAAGGCCCACGCCGGCCAAGGGGCCGCCTTCCTCTCCTACTTCGTCGAAGACCGCATCCCCTGGTGCCACCTCGACATCGCGGGGGTACACGTCAGCGAGAAGAACTCCGGCCCGTTCATCGAAGGGCCCACCGGCTGGGGCGTCCGCCTGCTCGCCAACCTGCTCGACGCAGATTGATCCGGGTCGCTCAGCCCTGGCACCACGCCCGCCAGGCGTGGCGCATGACAATCTCGAAGGCCCGTGCATACGCCGGCCCGTCGCAGAGCGGGCTCGCACGCATCCGCTCGCGCAGGCTTTCGCGGTTCGCCGCCAGCCCGGCCTCGTCGCCGGCAAGCCCCCGCGCGATCGCGACAAACTCTTCCGGGCTCCGCGCGATCCACGCGCTCTGCCCGGATGCCGTCAAGAGGCTCACCCCCACGCGCGAGGCGTGTACGTCTCCCGCCAGGGTGACGACCGGCACCCCCATCCACATCGATTCACAGGTGGTGGTAGTGCCGTGATAAGGCAACGTGTCCAGCGCGATGTCGATCCCGTCATACGCCTCCAGGTGGGCCGCGATCGATGGAGCGGAGGCGAGCACCTTCACACGCCGCGGCTCCAAGCCCGCGGCTCGGCAAGCCTCCATCACCCGCTCGCGAATCGCCGGCGTATCCAGCCCATACCCCTTGAGCGTGAGCGTCGATTCGGGGATCGCCGCCAGCACGCGGGCCCAAAGCTCCAGCGTCGCGGGCGTGAGCTTTTTAATGGCGTTGAACGACCCGAAGCGGATCGGTCCCGGCTGGCGCGGGCGCACCGCCGGGGCCTCGGGCGGGGCACGAAAGCACAGAAAGCACGGCTCGATCCGCAGCATGAGCTCGGTGGCGCGTCGTGCTTCGCCCGGCGGATCGGAGAGAAGATCGCCCACCCGCCAGCCGATCTGCGGCAGCCCGGTGGTGTTCGGGTAGCCGATGGCGCTGACCTGCACGGGAGCCGCCTGATGCGCCAGCGCCGACACCCGCGAGCCAATGGTGTGCCCGGTCAGATCCACCGCGATGTCGATCCGCTCCTGCCGGCACAGCAGCGCCAACTTCGCATCGCTCAACTTGCGAACATCGTGCCACTCCCGAATGTGCGTTCGCAGGCGGGCCGTGGTCGCGTCCTCTTTGGGTGTTGCCGAGAACCCCACAAAGCACATCGACGGGGCCGAGCTCGCCACCAGGGGCTCGACAAACCGGGCCACCGAATGCTCGCGAAAATCGGGCGAAATCACCCCGATGCGCAGCGCCCGGTCCGGCTCCGGCGAGACACCAAACCGCACCGGCCCGGCCCCGGCCTGACGGGCCTCCCGATCCAGCAGTTGCCCAAGCACGCGATGATGCTCGAACGTCTCAGAGGCCTCCACCCCCGCGTAGTTGCACAGCTGCGCGAGCTGATGGCGCATGCGGGTGTGCTCCGGCCAGCGCAAGACGCCCCGGCGCAGCACCTCCAGCGACTGTGGCACGCGATACGAGTTCTGCAGCGACGAAGCATAAAACCCCACCGTCTCCGGGTTCTCCGGCTGAAGCTCCAGCGAGCGCAAGAACGAAGCCGACGCCCGCTCCGGATCCTCAAGCTGCATCAACGCCGCTCCGTGCCCGTAATGCAGGCTCGGAATCAAGGGCCCAAGCTCCGTGCCCCGCGCAAAGGCCCGCTCGGCCTCCCCGAACTTCTGCAGCACCATAAGGCACGCCCCGAGAATGTCATAGTTTGCCGGGTCGGCTTTCAGCTCCGTTGCCCGCAGCGCAAAGAACTCCGCCTGCGCGTCCTTGCCAAGCTGCACCAGCGCCAACGCCAGCAGCCGATTGGCGTCCGCGTCTGCGGGCGCCGAACGCAAGTGCCGCCGCAGCGCCGGCTCCGCCTGCGCCGCCTGCCCGCTCTTGAGCTGCATCGCCGCCCGCATCAACGGTGTGGGAACTTGTGACATGGCCAACGGTAGACCCGGGTTCGCCCGCCCCCGCACTTGAGGACCGCTCCAAAAACATACCGACCCCGCGGCCTTTCACAGCGCACGGGGTCGCGTTGATTCAGTTTCGCGTCAGACTCAGGCCGCCTTGCGCACGCCAGTCTTGCGAGTGGTCGTCCGCCCGATCGCCAGCGTGGTGGTGCTCCGGGTCGTGGTCTTGCGAGCCGTGGTCCGCTTGGTGGCGCGGGCCTTGGTGCCCGTGGCCTTGCGGGCCGTCGTCTTGCGCGCGGTCGTCTTGCGCGTAGTGGTCTTGCGAGCGGTCTTGCGGGTGCTGGTGCGGCGGGTGGTGGGCATGGGTCTGCTCCTGTACTGAATCCATCGACTTCGTTCGTCGCCCGGACAACACCGCCAGGGCTGCCGCGGCCATCCGCGGTTATGCGACAGATCGGGCCATCCCTCCCCCTTCTTGACCCATGTTGCCGCCTTTTCTAAGACCTACCCGCGTTCCCGGCTCCGTGAGGCAAAAATCGCCCTCAAAAGACCCCTTGCCCCAGTAGTGATCGGATTTTGTTCGCGTGCCAGCCGCGTGAGCCTCATACCCTCGATGTCGTGACCCCTGCCGGCGATTGGTCCCGAGTCTTTACGAAACGCCGGGCTAAGAATCCCGTACATGTCGGGTAGGGACGCGCGCCGCCGGCCGCGGGGCCCGTGCCCTTTTTCCGAGGACTCATCTGTCCAGCCCCCACGCTCGAACTCTTGCTTGATTGTTCCGATGATTCACCCATGACGCGCCGGCACACACAACAATCCAGGAATGGGTTCACGCGGGCCATCCCCCCCGCCTTCACCCTCATCGAGCTGCTGGTGGTGATCTCCATCATCGTGGTGTTGATCAGCATTCTGCTCCCGGCCCTGGGCAGCAGCCGCGAAGCCGCCCGCAGCGTCAAGTGCCAAACCAACCTTCGCAGCATCGGCCAAGGCCTCGAAATGTACATGGCCCAGGAGTCCAAAGGCCTCCTGCCCAAGGTCCGCCCGCTCAACGAAGGCACCAACACCAACGACCCTTCACTCCTCGATATCCTCGCGAAATACGTCGACGCCCCGATCCCTTACAAGAACGAGGGCGAAGAAAACTGGGTCGTCACAGACCCCTACCGCTGCCCTTCGGATCGCGCCGGAAGCGACGCCGCCACCGGCTTTCGGCCCCTCTGGCAGTCCAACGGCACCAGCTACGAGTATGCCGCGGCTTCTCTCATGGTCTTCTCCGAGCTCGCCACGGTTCGAAACGTCCAGTTCGGAGTAAGCAAGGCCTACGAGGTGCATCGCCCGCCCCTCCCGGTGGTTCTTGACGCCGACGATTGGCACAACCCGCGCTTTGCAGTCAACAAACGCGGAGAAGTCTCGAGCGAAGTTCGCTGGAGGCGCAACGCCGTCTACTACGGCGATTGGCACGTTGAGAGCCCGCCCTACCAGTCCCCCGAATCTCAGCAGTCGCTCTTCGAAGACATCGTTCAGTTCGGGGGCGGTTTGGGCGGCTAGCCCGCCGAGGTTCCATCATGCACACCAACACTCCCAGTCTCCTCGAAGGGCTCGAATCGCCTCAGGTCGCTCGTCCCGCCAAGGGGCCCTCCCCCTTAGCTCGCCTGCGCACTCGCGCGGAGCGCTGGTGGCAAG
>JAKFUN010000084.1 GCA_021732675.1 Phycisphaerales bacterium | reverse complement strand
TGCGCCCGGTGATGGGTTCGAACTCGACGCGGGTGCGATCGATCTCGCGGGAGAGGACGCGATAGCGGGTGATGGCTTCGCGGCCGTGGACGAAGTCGGCGATCTGGTGGGGGCGGTTGTCGATGTCCGGGCGCAGCGGGACGGTGATCTCGCCGGCGTCGTGCATCACGCTGCCTTCCAGGAGCGCGATGTAGCGCTTGGAGGTGAGCCGGAGTTCAAACTGGCGGGAGAGCTCGCGCTGGGAGGCGGGGTTGAGGGCGATGAGGAGGAGGCCGCTGGTGTCCATGTCGAGGCGATGGACGACCATGGGGCCGGAGGCGTGGGGGAACATGCTTCGCACGCGCGAAATGGCGCAGTCGGCCTTGTCCGGGCCTTTGCCAGGGACGGAGAGCATGCCCGGGGGCTTGTCGATGATGACGAAGCGAGGGTCGGCGTGGATGAGGACGGGGTCTTGCACCGGGCGAGGGTAGAGGTGGCCCCCGGGCTCGGGCCGTTTCGAGCGATGGATCGACGGTGGTGTTCCGCTAAGGGAGGTCATGGCGGCGTTCGTTTGGGTCGCGGGCCTGCGCGCGCGACTGGGCCCAGACCTCCGTTCCTACCAGCGTTTCAAACTGCGAGGAGATCCAATTCGCGTCCTCGATTCGCCCCTGCTCGCGGCAGGCAAACTCCCAGAGCGCGGCGTCGTCGGCGTACCTCGCTTGGTCTTGGAGGCGCAGCCGCTCGATCGAGATCATTTGTTCGGCATCTTCTTCGGGGGTGGTAAAGTGCGCGTCCTTCGACTCTTGATAGTAACTCCAGTAGGACTGACGCAGCTCCCGATCTTCCGGCGAATCTCCGCGCATGAGGGTGCTGAGGTTGTATCGCTCCATGCTCTGGATGATGAGTCGGACACGGGCTCGCACATCGGGCGCCAGCGTGAGGAGCGACCGGCTGTCGTTGCGCTTGGCAGCACTGATGGCGTCATCAAGCACCGAGTCGTATTCCTTGCCGATGTCGCCAAGCTCCTCGCGCATCCGCACCATCCGGGCCGTGATTTCCGGAGAGGCTCCCGCGCTGCTGGAGAGCCGGCTCCACAAGTGCAGCAGCCACGGATCGGGGCGGGAGACGTCGATCTGGGGCCTCAGGCGATTGCGCCAGGTGTTCAGATGTTGCAGATAATCGGGGCAGGTAAAACGATAGCGAAGGAGCAGAAGTGTGGCCTGGATCTCGACCCACCCGTCAAGCTGGGCCTTGATGTGGGTGGCTTGCTCGATGATGGTGTCGAAGTGCTTGCCCGCTGCTTGGCAGTCTCTCCTGTCGAGGGCCGCGTCGAACGCGTCGGCTTCGTCCTTGATCGACAGCAGGGTGAAAATGCCGCTGTCTTTGCGTTTCTCATCGATTTCGCGGGCGGCGGCGGGAATGGCGGCGAGCACACGGGCGGGATCGTTGGCGTATTCATCGCTCTTGATGATGCCGCGTGAGTGCATTTCTTCGAGCCCGGCAAGGAACATCACCACGAGGCCCTCGGTGGTGGGGTGCAGATGATCGGCCTGCAGCAACTGGGCCGCCGAGTCCCCTGCGTAGACCACGCCTCCGACCGTGAGGGGCGGCCCACCCATGGCGGCCTGGTTGAGCTGAGAGAGAGGGACGATCACGACGTTTGGCCGGGTCGCAGCCCAGGTGTGGAGGATGTCGTTGAGAGCCGCGAGCTCGTCCGGGGGCGGCACCTGGCTCGCGGCGAGCATTGAGCCGATGGCGCCTCGCATGTCGGGGATGTCGCCCAGCATCAAAGGGCATGAGAAGACTTCGAGATCGCGCAACACGCCTCGCACCGCCTCGCGCCGCGCCGCTTCGGCTCCGCCCGCGATTTGGGCGGGAGGAGGTGAGTAGACGGACCAGAAGAGAAAATCGAAGCCGACCACGACGCTCGGCTCGGCCTTGATGGCGGCATCGAGCTGGCGCCTGACGCTCGCGCGAGCGTCGAGGAAGAAAGCCGCGTCGGCAAGGAACTCCGGGTCGTCATGCCCCGCGAGCACGGCGGCGTCGTAGACAGCGTTCATGTCGGCGAGATAGGTCTTGCCGTCGGAGGCGGTCACCTGGGACCCAAACCCGGCGGAGGCGCTGGCCCCGACGATCACGGGCCGCCCCAGCGGGCCGGAGTGGCAGCCGGCGAGCAAGAACACGCCAAGTAGGGCGATCCAACGGTGTGGGAAGTTGCGCTGCATTCAGAGGTAAGATTACCCCTCCGGGTTCTAAGTTACGAATTGATATCGACGGTGTTTGCGCGCCGATATTGGGCGATGCATCCGGCCGAGCCCTTTAAGAGCCCGCGCTTGGGCCACCTCCTGCCCCGGTGCCCACGTATCCAATCCCACTGCCTACTACCAAAAGAGCCACTTTGGGGATTTGAACCCCAGACCTATGCTTTACGAAAGCATCGCTCTACCGCTGAGCTAAAGTGGCGTGCGGCTATCCATCGGCCGGTTTCCGCGTCGGCTGAGGGCTTTGGGCCTCCCAGAATCGCGGCCCGCGCCTAGGACCACAATGGTAGGCGGGAGGCCGCCGGAAATCCGGTTTGGGCCTTCGAGCGGCGGCGGTTGGTGGGTCGGGCCGCTGGCCTGACCGGGGTTGTGGTGTTGGCCTCAGGCGGGGCGAGGCGGGAGGCCTGTTTCGCCGGGGGTCACCCGCTCGGACAGAGGGGCCACCCAAGTTCTGCCCGTCTTTGCGCAATCTTGGTGATGGGAATTGGACGCGGGGCCTCAAGGTCGGCTAGGTTGTGCGTCAACTTGGTGTGGGGAAAGGACTTGTCGCGGCCGTTCGCCGTGGCGGTGGCGCTCTCCCCCTCAGATGGGAACCCTCCATGCAGAAGCAGGTCGCCCTCGCATTCCCGACTCTTTTGGGCATTTTCAAGCTCCCCGACGCGCAGCAGGTGAACGCGGAGCTGAAGGAGATTTGTCTTCGCCGCGAGAAGAGCGAGCCGAACATGCAGCACGCCAACGTGGGCGGGTGGCACAGCAAGCATGATTTTCTGGACGCCCCGGACGCGTGCGTGAAGACGCTGCGCGGGTGGATCATCGAAGCCACGAATCACATGATCGGCTCCACCATGGAGCACATGCGCTCGCAGGGGATGAACAACCCGTTCAGCGGGAACTTGGGGCTGTATGGGTGGGCGAATGTGAGCCGCAAGGGGAACTATCACACGTTACACAACCACCCGGGCAGCGCGTGGTCGGGGGTGTACTACGTGGACACGGGCGGCACGCCCAGCCCGCAATACCCCAAGAGCGGGGTGATCGACCTGCACGACCCGCGCCCGTTCACGGAGATGACGTACGTGCCGGGTGACCCGTACGGGCAGAAGTATCCGATTCGGCCCGAGGCGGGGATGATGCTGTTCTTCCCGGGGTTTTTGTACCACTATGTCCACCCGCACTTTGGCGAGGGGGAGCGGATTTCGATCGCGTTCAATGTGCGGGCGGAGCGGGGTGGGGCGCCGGGGACGATGAAGTGATGGAGGGCATTAGACATTCGGCATTCGGGCAGGAAGCCGCGGGCCTTGATGCCAGCGGGTTTTGCCTTGGCAACGAATCCCGAATGCCGAATGCCGTCCCCTAAATCCCCGTACACAACTGCACCACTTTGCTCGGCGCGTCGGGCATGGTGCCCGGGCAGAGGACGGTGATGTGGTCGCCCGGGCGGAGTTCCAGGTCGGCGGCGGGGTGGAGCAGTTTGCCGGCGCGTTCGACGCCCACCACCAGGCAGCCTTTGGGCAGGCCGGCCTGACGCAGGGGGCGGTCGGCGAGGGATGAGCCGTTTTGGATGCCGATGTAGATGGAGACAGGTTCGTCGCTTCCGGCGCCTTGGCCTTTGCGGCGCAGGTCGGCTTCCAGCAGGGCTTCGTAGATGGGGTGGTCGCGCAGGGCTTCGGCGGTGACGAAGCCGACGCCGGCGGCGATGCAGATGGGCAGCAGCAGGGCGTAGCCACCGGTCAGCTCGCTGATCAGCACGATGCCGGTGAGCGGGGCGCGGACGGAAGCGACGAAGAACGCGGCCATCGAGAGGACGAGAATCTCGGTGTCGAACTGCGCGAGCGCGGGGTTGATATTGGTCATCGCGATGCTGGAGACTTTGCCGATGAGCAGGCCCAGCACGAGCATGGGGGCGAAGATGCCACCCGGGGCACCGGAAGCGAAGCTGAGCCACGTCAACGCGAACTTGACGCCCAGGAGGAGCAGAACCGGGCCGATGGTGAAGGACATGCCCCCGCTGAGGAGTCCTTGAGCGAGGTGGTGCCCGCCACCTGGGGCGAGCTCCAGCCACCAGGCGATGAGCCCGATGGCGGCGCAGACGATGCCGGGGTGGGTCCAGCGGGGGACGACTTTGCCAGCCCGGATGGCCATGGCTTGGGTCTTGAGCAAGCCCTTGTTGAAGAGCACGGCTCCCAAGGTGCTGACGACTGCCACGGCGCACACCCAGGGGAGGACATTGATCGGGAGCGACTGGGCAGAGTGAACTTCGAATGTGGGCAGGTCCCCCCCGAGGCTGTGGGCGACGACGGTGGCAACGACGCACGCGACTAGCCCCCCGATGGCGGTGCGGCTGGAGAGCTCGCGGTGGAGCTCTTCGACGATGAAGACGAGCCCGGCGAGGGGGGCGTTGAAGGCCGCGGCCAGCCCCGCCCCGGCCCCGGCGGAGAGCAACTGAGGCACATCGGCCTTGGGAACTTTGAGGAGCTGGGAGATGAGTTGGGCGACGGCGGCGCCCATTTGGACGGTTGGCCCCTCGCGACCGAGGGAGAGGCCCGCGCCAATGCCCAAAACCCCCCCAACAAACTTGACGGGGGTAAGGGGCCAGAACTGGAGCGTGCGGACACGCATGAGTACGCCCTTGAGGTGCGGAATGCCGCTGCCCGCGGCTTCGGGGGCGAGCCGCTGGGTAAAAAAGCCGACGAGCAGGCCAAGGAGCCCGCCGACGACGGGAAGCACGGCCCAACCGAAGGAGGCGTGATGTTCATGGAGATAGCCGAGGGCCATTTGGCGGCCCTCTTCGCTCCACGAGAGGGCATATTTGAACCCCACGGCGAGAAGACCGGCGAAGAGACCGATCAGCGCGGTGCGAAAGAGGTGAAGCTGGCGGCTGGAACGGGCGAGCGGGTCGCGCGCGGCCAAGGTGGGATCGTGCGCGGCCAGGTCGTGGGTTGCGTGTGGGGCATCACCGCTCGGCATGGGTTATCCTTATCCGCGACAGCCGGGAGTGTCACTCACAAACCGGAGAATTTCCTCGGAAACTCCCCCCCGCAGAATCAACGTCAACATATTGTGGCGCCGGCATCCAGCCCGTATGCTTCCGGCTCTTCACTTCATTTGATGAGCGGCTCTCATGCGGCGTAACCAGTCGGGCGAATGGTCGGGCGAATGGTCGGGAGATCGGGCGAGGAGCCAGCCCCCAGCCCGGTAATGGTCACTTCTTGGGCGGCGATCGGCGCGATGGCGTGACGTGGACGAAGTTCTGGCATTCAAGCGAACACATGGCGTGGGCAAATGTCATTGTCTGGGTGGTGGGGGTGTATGCCGCGATCGGCGTCGTGTGTGGCGGTGCGTTCGTGCTGCGCGGGGTGGGGCGGGTGGATGTCGCGGCCAAAGACGCACCCATCGGGTTTCGATTGGTGGTTTTTCCAGGTGCCGCGGCGTTGTGGCCTTGGGTATTGGTGCGGTGGTTAAGAGCTCCCAAGGCGATGCCGGACGCGGTGCCTGGGCATCGGGGTCACGCATGACCCGGAGCCAACGAGCGCGGCATCTGGTGATGTGGCTGATGCTGTTGCCCGTGGCGGCGGCCGTGTTGGTGGTGGCGCTCACCGCACGACGAACTGATGTGGCGCGGCAAAGCGCCAGCGCGGCCCACGGCGTCGAGCGAGGCGAGGGTTTGACCGGATCCCAGAGCGTCGGCCCGGAGAGCCGACCTGCCCAGAGCCTCCAGTCTAAAGAGCGGGGCCTCCCATGAGTGTTGGCTATGTCGCGGTGCAGTGGAGCACTCACAAGCGAATTTACGACTTATGCGTCGTCGGGGGCGTGCTGGTGTATATCGGGGCCTTCGCTGCCTGGTCGTTGGCGACCCACCGGGGCACGCACGCGATCTCTCCCGAGATTCTCGCCATTCGGGCGACCGGCTCCTGCGCATTCGCGATGCTCCATGTAATCTTGTGCATCGGGCCCTTGGCGCGGCTGGAGCGGCGATTTGCACCGATCTTGTACAACCGGCGCCACCTGGGTGTCGTCACGTTTCTGGTGGCGCTCACGCACGCGTCGATCGTGACAGGGTTCTACCACGGCTTTGGCGTGCTCAACCCGCTGGTGAGCCTGCTGGCCAGCAACGTGAACTTTGGCTCGGTGCGCGAGTTCCCCTTTGAGGTGCTTGGTTTGGCGGCCCTGGCGATTTTGTTTGTCCTCGCGGCCACCAGTCATGACTTCTGGCTCAAAAACCTCTCGGCCCGAACGTGGAAGACGCTGCACATGCTGGTGTACGTGGCGTACGTGCTGCTGGTAGGGCACGTCGCATTGGGGGCGTTGCAGGGGAGTACAGAGGTGCTGGGCCCCGTGCTGGCGGGAGGCGGGTTGGTGGTTGTGGCCGCGCTGCACATCCTCGCGGGGTTCAGGGAACGCGGGCGTGACACGAACCCGGTTGCTGAGGTGGAGGCGGGGTGGATCGATGCGGGAACGGCCGCGGATATCCCGACGGACCGAGCCCGCATCGTGTGCAGCAAGGGCGGCGAGCGCATCGCCGTCTTCCGCCACAAAGACGGTGTCTCCGCCATCACCAACGTGTGCGCCCATCAGGGCGGGCCGCTCGGTGAAGGGAAGGTGATCGACGGGTGCGTGACGTGCCCGTGGCACGGGTGGACGTATCGCCCGGCGGATGGGTGCGCCCCGCCGCCGTTTGTGGAGAAGATCACGACTCACCCGGTGCGCATCACGCGCGGGCGGGTTGAGGTGCGCGTGCAGGGCTTGCCCCCGGGCACGCCCGTGGAGCCGGCGCGGATCGACGCTGGGGCGAGCGGCGGCACCAAGCCGGCGGAGGGCGCGCCATGAGCGAAAGGCCGCGCGAGAGTGGGCCAGTAGCCGCTCCTGATCAGTTCGAGTTGTACGTTGGGTACCTGCCGGTGCCAAGGCGGTACGTGAAGTTCGTGCGTGTGGTGGTGCCCCTGACGCTGTGGGTGCTGGCGATGATGGGCGTGGTGTGGGCGAGCCGCCAGCCGGACCCGGGCGCGGCGGTGTGGGAGGACGAAGCTCCGCAGTTGTTCGCTGGCACGATCCTTGCCAAGCCCTATCCGTTGCTGCTTGCAGCGGGCGAACCCGGCGCTGCACCCGTAACGCACGCGCTCGTCGAAGGTGGCAAGCATGGTGGTGCGCGGGCGATCCCGTTCGACCAGCAGTTTGTCATGGTGCGGGGCTACCGCCTCTCGCGCGATGGGCGCGAGATTATCGAACTCGCCGACGACAACGACGCGATCGCGCCTGCTCAGGGGGCCTCCGTCTCGGGCATCTTGCCGCGAGCCATCGGCCCCCTCACCCTTCGCGGCGAGATCGTCGACTCCAAGTGCTACCTCGGTTCCATGAAGCCCGGCGAGGGCAAAACTCACAAAGCCTGCGCCACCCTCTGCGTGCGGGGCGGCATCCCGCCCATGCTCGTGACCCTCGCCCCCGACGGCTCGCTCAGCTACACCATCATCGCCAGGAACGAAACCGAGCCGATGGGCGAGGAGATTCTGGAATATGTCGGCGAAGAGGTGATCGTGCAGGGCCAGGGCTTCGAGATCGGTGGGATCAAGTTTGTCGGTGTGGCAAACGGCAGCATCCGTCGCCCGTAAACGGTGTCGCCAGACTGCTGGCAAGAACGCCTGACGCCGGACCTGAGTCCTCGAAGGTCCCGGTGGGGCTCGCAGCACGTGCCCGAGGCTTCGCAGAGCCTCAGCTCTGGCTTCCGCGGAGAATTTGACTCCACCGGCGTTTTGGCTAGAGTCTTTCTCATGTTCACCCGCAAGTTCCATCACCACCACGTGCATCATGCATTCAGCATGGCCGGGTGATGGCACACTTCCGATAACGAGTGTTCGCCAGAAAACGCCGGCCCTGCAAGCCGGCGTTGCTTGTTTTCAAGCGGCGCAAGGCGTGCAGCGTCGGCATCGGAGAAGTCCATGTCGCCTCAAACGCCCGCATCGTCTCAGTCGTCAAACCCGCGTCCTGTGTCTTTGGATCAACCTTCCGGGGTCGCGGCCCCGCCGGAAGTGCTGCGCCTCGCGCTGCCCAAGGGACGGATGCAAGACGGGGTCTTCTCGCTGCTGGCCGCGGCTGGCGTGCAGGTGCGCCTGGGCAGCCGCGGCTATCGCCCGCAGCTATCGCTGCCGGGCATCGACGCAAAGATTTTGAAGCCGCAGACGATTCTGGAAATGCTGCACGCCGGCTCACGCGACCTGGGCTTCGCGGGGGCGGACTGGGCGCAAGAGCTGGGCGTCGACGTGGTCGAAGTGCTCGACACCGGGCTGGACACGGTTCGGTTGGTCGTCGCGGCTCCTGCGGAGATTTTGGTCAACGGCGCGCTGCCGGAGCGCCCGCTGGTGGTCGCCTCGGAGTTCGACCGGCTCACGCACGAGTGGATCGCCAAGCGCGGCAAGGGGGACCGGTTCGTGCGCTCGTACGGCGCGACGGAAGTCTTCCCGCCCGAAGACGCGGACTGCATCGTGGACATCACCGCCAGTGGCGACACGTTGCGGGCCCAGAACCTGCACATTGTGGATGAGGTGTGCCGCAGCTCGACCCGGCTCTACGCCAACCAGCGCGCGATGGAAAACCCCGCAAAGCGAGAAGCCATCGAGCGACTCACGCTGCTCATCAAGTCCGTCCTGCATGCACGTGAGCGAGTCATGTTGGAGATGAACGTCGCGGGCGATGCGCTTGAAAGCCTGGTGGCGATTTTGCCGTGCATGCGTGAGCCCACAATCTCGCCCCTGCACGGCGGCGCGGGGTACGCCGTCAAGGCGGCGGTCCCACGCAAGGACCTGCCCATGCTCATTCCCGCGATCAAGGCCAAAGGCGGCACCGACATCGTGGTGACACAGCCGGGGCAGATCATTCCGTGAGAATGAACATGACGACGAAACCAGCAACACCGAAAGATGCAGAGTGGACGATGCCGGCGCTGGCTGTGCGCGCTCAGTCGCTTAAGGCGTATTCCCCCGGCGAGTTGCCTGCGGGAGCCAAAGTTGACCTTTGGCTCGACGCCAACGAGGGCCCGGCGACACTGTGGGAGAACGCACCCGCGGATGCACCGAGCGAGGAGCTATTGCGCCGCTATCCGTCCGCCGCGGCCCTCGAAGCCACGCTCGCGGCGTCGTGGGGGATTGATCCATCGCAGATCATCGTGACCGCGGGGGGCGATGATGCGATTGATCGCGTGTGCCGCGGGGTGCTCAACCCGGGTGATGAGCTTGTTTTCCCGGCGCCGTCGTTTGAGATGATTGAGCGATTCGCCCGGCTCGCCGGCGCGAGCGTGACGCGGGTGGAGTGGGGGCGAGGCGAGTTTCCTGTGCAACAGGTTCTGAGTGTCGCCACGCCGCGCACGCGTCTGATCTCGCTGGTGACACCCAACAATCCCACCGGCAACGTGATCTCTCTGGCCGCGATTCGCGAGGTGGCACAAGCGTTGCCGCAGGCGTGGATCATGGTCGATCTGGCGTACGCGGAGTTTGCCGACGCCGACCCGATGCGCGAGGTGCTGGAACTCCCCAACGCCGTCGTCATCCGCACATTCTCGAAGGCCTACGCGATGGCGGGCGCGCGGGTGGGGTACGCAGCCGGGCCAGAACGCCTCATCAGCGCGTTGCGAGCGGTGGGGGGACCCTTCGCGGTCTCGGGCCCGAGCGCGGCTCTGGTCGCCACGCGCATTCAGAGTGGCCGCCAGGTCATCGCGAGGCGCATCGAGGTGGTTCGCGATGAGCGAGAGCGGCTTGAGCGGGTGCTCGCCACGCTAGGCGCAACGCCGTTTCCTTCGCAAGCCAACTTCGTGCTTGCCGAGTTTCGCAGCGCGGCCCGAACGTCCAGGGTGTGGCGAGCGCTGCTTTCGCTGGGCATCCTGGTAAGGCAGTACGGCGACAAGTACACCGAGCCCCTACCGAAGTGTCTGCGCATCACCTGCCCAGGCGACGACGCCTCTTTTGCACGCCTCGTCGCGGCGCTCAAGGCTGTGCTTAAGCCCGAAGCCCTTCTTCTCGATATGGACGGCGTCATCGCGGACGTTGCGGGCTCGTACAGGGCTGCCGTCAGTCAGACCGCTGCCACCTTTGGCATCACGCTCGCGCCAGCAGATATCCAAACCGAAAAGGACCTGGGCGATGCCAACAACGACTGGATTGTGACGCATCGCCTGCTCACCAAGCGCGGCATCACCACCACACTCGCAGAAGTCACCCGCCGCTTCGAGGCGTTGTACTGGGGTGCGCCGGGAGGCCCGTTGGGACTGGTTTCGCAAGAGACGCTGATCAGCAGCCGCACAATGCTGGAGGCGCTGCGAAGCAAGGCTCGACTCGCGATCGTCACGGGTCGCCCACGGCGCGATGCCGAGGTGTTTCTCGATCGCTTCGGCATCCGCGATCTCTTCGAAACCATCGTGTGCATGGAAGACGCCCCGCGCAAACCCGACCCCGCGCCGGTTCGTCTTGCGATGCACCGGCTGGGAGTGAGCAGCGCCTGGATGGTGGGCGACACCCCCGATGATCTAGCCGCCGCACGAGCTGCGGGCGTCGTGCCGCTCGCGATCCCCGCGCCGGGCGCGGCCTCGCCCGCTCAGACTTTCACGCTCGAAGCCGCGGGCGCGGCACACGTGCTTTCCTCGCTCGATCAACTGCTGGAGATGCTCCCATGAGCCGCGCCGCAACCAAGACCAGGAAAACTCGCGAGACCAACGTCACCGCGACCGTGAACCTCGATGGCACCGGAGCGGCCAACCTCCGCACCGGCATCGGCTTCCTCGACCATCTGCTCGACGCCCTCGCCAAGCACTCTCGCATCGACATCTCACTGGCGTGCGATGGCGACCTGCACATCGACGACCATCACAGCGCCGAAGACTGCGCCATCGTGCTGGGGCAGGCGCTCGACGCAGCGCTGAGCGATCGCGTCGGCATCGCGCGCTTCGGAGCCGCGTATGCACCCCTCGACGAAGCACTCGCGCGGGTCGTGATCGATCTTTCTGGGAGGCCCTGCTCAGACGTGAACCTCCTGCTCCGCCGCGAGGTGATTGGAACGTTTGCGTGCGAAAACATCGGCCACTTCATCACATCACTTGCGACGCACCTGCGTGGCGCGATCCACGCCGATGTTCTGAAGGGCGACAACGACCATCACAAAGCCGAGGCAGCTTTCAAAGCCCTGGCCCTCGCGCTGCGCCAGGCTGTGGCTCTCACAGGCGAAAGCACCACGCCCAGCACCAAGGGGGTCCTGTGATGGCAGGCCTCGCCCCGCGCCCGCTTGTCGCGATCATCCGCACTGGCACCGCGAATCTTGCCTCGGTGGTCGCCGCCTTTGAGCGACTGGGGTGCGAAGCTCGCATCACCACCGATGCGGCCCTCGTCGCGAGCGCGCCGCTGGTGGTGCTGCCCGGCGTGGGCGCGTTCGGGGCTGGGATGGCGGCGCTCCGCGCCAGCGGGCTGGATCGCGCCGTGATCGATCGAGCGGCATCGGCCCAGCCGCTACTTGCCGTGTGCCTGGGGCTGCAAATGCTCTGCGAAGCCAGCGACGAATCGCCCGGCGTCGCGGGGCTGGGCATCGTTCGCGGTCGGGTGACGCGACTCGCCGAGTCACGCGGCGTGCGCGTGCCCCAGTTGGGGTGGAACACAGTCACGCCAACGCGTGGAGCGGGCCTCATCGCGCCGGGCAACGCGTACTTCGCCAACTCGTTCAAGCTCGATCAGGTGCCGCAAAGTTGGGAAGGGGGCGAGACCACGCACGGCTCTTCCTTTGTCGCCGCGATCGTGCGGGGCAATCTGCTCGCGTGCCAGTTTCACCCGGAACTCTCCGGCCCGTGGGGTGCGGCGTTACTGGCCCGCTGGGTGGCCAGCGCTACGAAGGAGCCCGCGATATGCTGACCAAACGCGTGATTCCTTGCTTGGACGTTCGCGCCGGGCGCGTGGTAAAGGGCGTGAAGTTTGCCAACCTGCGCGACGCGGGCGAGCCGAGCGAGCTGGCCGCGATGTATGAAGCGCAAGGCGCCGACGAAATCGTGATGCTCGATGTTTCCGCCACGCTCGAAGACCGGCTCGCGGCCATCGAATGCGTCCGCCGCATCCGCCTGGCCCTTTCGATTCCGCTCACCGTCGGCGGCGGCGTGCGCACTCTCGAAGACGCCGGGCATTTGCTCGATGCCGGAGCCGACCGCGTGAGTGTGAACTCCGCAGCCGTGCAGAGCCCCGCCATGATCGACGAACTCGCCACCCGCTTCGGCACCCAGTGCGTTGTCGTCGCCATCGACGCGGCGCGTGTGCCCGCGATGGATGAAAACGACGCCGGAGCTGAGGCTCTGCGAAGCCCCGGGTCACCGGTGCCGCCCAACTCACTATCCTGGCGCGTGAGCGTCCGCAGTGGCTCCACCCCGGTCTCCCTCCAAGCCGGCGAATGGGCCCGCGAGTGTGCCGCGCGCGGCGCGGGCGAGATTTTGCTCACAAGCATCGATCGCGACGGCACCGGCATCGGCTACGACCTCGAACTGCTCGCGAGTGTCACCTCGCGCGTTTCGATTCCCGTCATCGCCTCCGGTGGCGCCCGCGTTCCCGTAGATCTTGTCGCCGCCCTCGATGCCGGCGCCGAAGCGGTGCTCGTCGCGTCGATGCTTCACGATCGCAAATACACCGTCGCTGAAATCAAAGCAACCCTGCGTGAAGCAGGTCGCCCGGTGCGGGAGGTGCTGGCATGATCATTCCATCCATCGACATCATGGCCGGCAGCACCGTGCAGCTCGTCGGCGGGCGCGAGAAGAAGCTCGACGCTGGCGACCCGCGCGTGCTCGCCCCGAGGTTCGCCGTCGCCGGCGAGATCGCGCTGATCGATCTCGACGCCGCCATCGGGCAGGGGAGCAATCGCGACCTGCTGCGCGAGGTCATCAAGCTCGCGCCGTGCCGCGTGGGTGGTGGCATTCGCGATGTCGCCAGCGCCATCGACTGGCTTGATGCCGGGGCCGCCAAAGTGATTCTCGGCACCGCCGCCAAGCCCGGGATTGTGCGCGAGCTGCCGCGCGATCGCGTCATCGCCGCCCTCGATGCCTCGCACGGCGAGATCGTGGTGGAGGGCTGGCGCAGGGGCACCGGCGAAAAGATTCTCGATCGCATGGGCGCTTTGCGCGACCACGTGGGTGGGTTCCTCGTCACGTTCGTCGAGCGCGAGGGGCGCATGCAGGGGACCAACCTCGATCTGGTGCCCGAACTTGTCAAGGCCGCGGGCGATGCACGCGTCACCATCGCGGGCGGCATCACCACCCCGGCCGACATCGCGGCCCTCGACAGGATGGGCGCCGATGCCCAGGTCGGCATGGCGATCTACACCGGCGCGATGGATCTGGGCGACGCGATCGCCGCCCCGCTCAACAGCGATCGCCCCGACGGGCTGTGGCCCACTTTGATCGTCGACGAGCTTGGCATCGCGCTCGGGCTGGCGTATTCGAGCGCCGAGAGTCTTCGCCGCGCCGTCGCCGAGCGTCGCGGCATCTACCACTCGCGCACACGGGGCCTCTGGATCAAGGGCGAAACCTCGGGTGATACGCAGGAACTGCTGCGCATCGACCTGGATTGCGATCGCGACACCCTGCGTTTCACCGTGCGCCAGGGCGGCGATGGCTTCTGCCACCTGGGCACGCGCACCTGCTTCGGCGACATGCGCGGGCTCGCAGGGCTGGAGCAGCGCCTCGCCCGCGCCAGCGATGGCGCGTCGTACACCAAGCGTCTGCTCACCGAGCCCGGCCTGCTGGGAGCCAAGCTCGTCGAGGAGGCTGGCGAACTATCGCGAGCGGCCACGCCCACCGAAGTCGCTCACGAAGCCGCGGATGTCATCTATTTCACAAGCGTCGCGATGAAGCGGGCGGGGGTGACGCTGGCCGATGTCGGCACCGTGCTCGACGCCCGAGCCCGCAAAGTTACCCGCCGCCCGGGTAACGCCAAGCCCGGCGCGCAAGGAACCACGCCATGAGCGGCACCACACCCTCAGCTCCCGCCGAGCTTTTCCGCATGGTCACGCTGGACGCCATCACGCGCCGCGAGCGAGCGGGCCTGGACCGCGCCACACTGGCCGCGGCGTCGGCCATCGTGGATGACGTGCTCGCACGAGGCGAACCCGCCCTGCGCGCCCACGCCGAGCGTCTCGGCGACATCGCGCCCGGTGCCGACCTCTGGGTCACTCGCGATGCCCTGCACGCCGCCCTTGCCAGCATCGCTCCCGCCGAGCGCGCCCTGCTCGAACGCGTCACCTCGCGCGTCCGCACCTTCGCCCTCGCGCAGCGCGCCTCAATCCAAGACTGCACCCTCGCAATCGCGGGCGGGCAGGCCGGGCACACGCTCCTGCCCGTGGATCGCGTCGGCTGTTACGCCCCCGGCGGGCGTTTTCCGCTCCCTTCGTCGGTCATCATGACCGTCGCCACCGCTCGGGCCGCGGGCGTGCGCGAGGTGTGGGTCGCGTCGCCCAGGCCCACGCCCATCACGCTGGCCGCCGCCGCCGTGGCGGGCGCGGATGGCCTGCTCGCGGCGGGCGGCGCACAGGCCATCGGCGCGATGGCTCGGGGCATCGGCCCCCTCCCCGCCTGCGATGTTGTGGTGGGTCCGGGCAATCGCTGGGTGACCGCCGCCAAACACCTCGTGAGCGACCGTGTCGGCATCGACATGACCGCCGGACCCTCCGAGTTGGTCGTGCTCGCCGATGACAGCGCCAACCCCGCCACCATCGCGGCTGACCTCCTCGCCCAAGCCGAGCACGACGCCGACGCCGTGCCGATTCTCGTCTCGACAAGCGAGCAACTCGCGGGCGCGGTGCAGCGCGAAGTCGCGCGGCAACTCAGCGTGCTTCCCACCGCCTCCAGCGCCCAAGCGGCCCTCACCAACGGCGGCGTCGTGCTGTGCGCCACGCCCGACGACGCCATCGCCGCGTGCGACGCCATCGCCCCCGAGCACCTGCAGGTGATGACCCGCGACGCGAGCGCCGTCGCCGCCCGTCTGCGTCACGCAGGGGGCGTCTTCATCGGCGAACGGGCCGCCGAAGTGCTTGGTGACTATGGCGCCGGCCCGAATCACGTGTTGCCCACCGGCGGCAGCGCCCGCTTTCGCGCCGGGCTTTCGGTCTTCACCTTCCTTCGCGCCCGCACCTGGATCCGCATCGACGACGCCAACGCCGCGCAAGGCCTCGCCGAAGACGCCGCGGCCTTGGCCCGGCTCGAAGGCCTCATCGGCCACGAACGTGCAGCCTTGCAACGCACCTCTGCACGCCCGGGATGAGCGAAGCGAATCCCGAGATGAGCAACGCCGAAAATGTCGGGTCGCCGAGCGCGTCGTGATTCAGTGGTTGGTCCCCTTGTCGATCTCGGGATTCGCGGCGCTCATCCCGGGCTTGGCGATGCCAGGCGCGACTCGCAGGCTGCGATTACTTCTTCCACGCTGATCCGCTCCATCAGCTTTTCTGCCCCGGGGCGCTTGAAACTCATCACGTCGCCGGGCTGCACGTGCTGAATGACATCGCGCTCGCGCCCGAAGGGCCCGCCCCGCCCGACGATCGTCGCGCCCAGCAGCGCCACCATGGGGCGAGAAAACCCCACGGCCATGTGCAGGGCCGCCGAGTCGTTGCCCACCAGCAGCGCCGCGTGCTGAATGGCCGCCATCATCTGGCCGACGCTGGTGCGTCCGATGAGGTTGATCACCTCCGCGCGCTGCCTAGCCAACTCCACGAGCGCCTTCACTTTGGGCTCTTCGCCCGGCCCGCCGATGATCGCCACGCGCCGCCCGCGCGCGAGTAGCGCCTCGGCAAGCGCCACAAACCGGTCCGCTGGCCACTGCTTGCTGGCCCACGCGCTGGTGGGTGCCAGCACCACCGGCGCGGGCTCGCCCAGCGTTTCCATCGCCCACACCCGGTCTGCCTCGCTGGTGTACAGGCGCATGTCGTGCAGGGGCTTCACGCCCGCGAGGGCCACAATCCGCAGCATGCGCTCCACCACATGCACGTCGTTGCTCACAGGCACGCGCCGGTTGTACCCCAGCCACCCCAGCTCGCGCGCGTTGGCCTGACCAAAGCGCAGCCCCGCCCCGCTGGCCCACGCCAGGTACCCGCTGCGTGCGAGGCCCTGCAGATCAAACACCATGTCATAACTGGTGTGGCGCAGCGCCTTCGTGAACGCACGCAGCGGCCCAAAGCGCAACTGCTTGAGCGCCCCAACCAAGTGCTTCTTGGGAAGGGTGACGACGTTGCTCAATGCCGGATGATTCGCCACCACCGATTCAAAGCCGTGCTGCACCAGCCAATCAATGCGAGCGTCTGGAAAAGCCGCCCGAAGCGAGGCCAGCGCCGGCACCGTGCGCGCTACATCGCCCATGGCGCTGGGGCGGATGATCAAGATGTTCCGTGCATCACTCACCGGGCCAGCAGGATAGTGCCCGCACGCCCGGGATGAGCAACGCGAATCCCGAGATGCTTCCCACTTAACCGCACCCCGCCCGCTCAGTTCACTCCGAGAGGGCGCTCAACACTTCTTCCAGCGTCGTCTTCCCCGCCAGCACCTTGGTCATGCCGTCGTCGTACAACGCCCAGAAGTCCCCGGCCGCCTTCCCTGCCGCCGCGATCTCCGGCGATGGCCGGCGCTCGGTGATCTGCTGGCGCGTGCGCTCCGTCACGGTCAGAAGCTCGTACACACCCAGTCGCCCGCGATACCCCGTCTGGCGGCACGCACGGCACCCCGCGCCCTTTCGCAACACCGCCCCCTCGGGCAAGCCGCTTACGCCTTTGCGCTCATGCTCATCGGGAACATGGGCCGCTCCGCACGCATCGCACACCCGCCGCACCAATCGCTGGGCCAGCACACCCTCCAGCGATGACGACACCAGGAACGGCTCTACGCCCATGTCAAGCAATCGCGTGATCGACCCGGGCGCGTCATTCGTGTGCAGCGTCGAAAAGACCAAATGCCCGGTCAGCGACGCCTGCACCGCGATCTCCGCGGTTTCCTTGTCGCGGATCTCGCCGATCATCACGACGTCCGGGTCATGCCGCAAAATCGCCCGCAGGCCCGACGAAAAATCCACGCCCACCTTGTGGTTCACCTGAATCTGGTTGATCCCCGGCACCTGATACTCCACCGGGTCTTCCACCGTGATCACCTTGATCGCGTCGCTCACAATCCGGTTGAGCGACGCGTACAACGTCGTGCTCTTGCCCGAGCCCGTCGGCCCGGTCACGAGCAAAATCCCGTGCGGGCGCGTGATGAGTTTGCCCCAGCGCTCGCGCACGCCTTCGGGCATGCCGAGCTCTTCCAGCGGCATCAGCGCCGCCGTCTTGCTCAACACACGCAAGACCACCCCCTCGCCAAACAGCATGGGGATCACACTCACACGCAGATCAAACTCCTTGCCCTGCCCCCCCTGGGGCGGCCGGTGCTTGAACGTAATGCGCCCATCCTGCGGGCGACGCTTCTCGGCGATGTTCAGGCTCGCCATGATCTTGAGGCGCGACACGATCGCCGCCCCAAACCGGTGAATCGCCGGTGGCACATTCGCCCGCTCCAGCACCCCGTCAATCCGATAGCGCACCGCCAGCGTGCGCTCATAGGGCTCGATGTGCACATCCGTCGCCCGCTGCTCGATCGCTTCGCTCAACAGGTCGTTGACCAGCTTGATGACGCTGGCTTCCTGGGCTTGATCGGCTTCGTCGGCGGGCTTGGCTTCCACCAGCGTCCCGCCCTCGCCCGCCATCGCGTCCAGCGTGTCGCCACCCACTCCATAGTTCGTTCGAATAAACTCCGACAGTTGCTCCTCGTCGGCCAGCGCCAGCTCCACCGGGCACCCGGTCAGCAACCTCAACTCATCCAGAACCGTCAGGTCATACGGGTCGGCGGTGGCGACCGTCAGCACGCCCGCTTCCTTGCGCAGCGGCACGCAGCGCTGCTTGAAGACCATCTTCGCCGGCAATAGCCGCAGCACGCCCGGATCGACCTCGCTGGTTGCCAAGTCCACCACCGGCAAGTGAAACTGATCGCCCACGGCCGCCAAAATCTGCTCGCGGCTCACCAGCCCCATCCGGATCAGCACCCGATCGAGCCGCTCCCCGCTGGCGCGCTGCTCCGCGATCGCCCGCTCAAGCTGAGCCGACGTAAGCACCCCACGATGTTGAAGCAGCGTCCCAATAGCCATCTGAAGTCTCTACCCCGGATACGTCGCGCTGGTCCGATCCGTTTCCCACACCGTCACGTCCCGCAGCGTCGCTCCGGCCGCCAAAATCACCGGCGCCAGCAACTCGAACGACACCTTCGCGATGTTCTCCACCGACGGATTGACGCCTGTTGGCCCGGGCCCAAACTCCACCGTGTCCAGGTTCAGGTGCGTGTGGTCGAAGCGGTCCAGTATTGTCTCTTTCGTGAGCTTTTCAAGCGTCAAAAGCGAAAACCTCGACCCCGGTGCCACCGCCACGCACGGTTCCACCTGATAGTTGTGCCCATGCCCGTTCGCATTGTTGCATTTGCCGAACAGGCGACGGTTTTCATCGTCGGATAACCCCGCGACATGCAGCCTGTGAGCCGCGGCGAAGTCAAACCGCTGACGAACCAGCGCCGCAAGATTTCCCGCCTTATCGGTCCCGTTCGATGCATTCGGCATATCTGCGATCTCCACCGAGTAATAAGGCGTCAAGTTAAGCCGCACCGACGCCAGGGGTTTGCGAAGCGCCCCCGCCAGCGCCGAATAGGCCTCGCGCAGGGTCGTGATAGGGTCCGCCACCGCCTCGCGGGCCCGCTCCAATCGCGGCAGCACCACATCGCGCACCGCGCGATCAATCTCCTGAATGTCAATCAAATACCCCACCCCAGCGTCCAGCTCGCCAACACACCGGATCGTCAGCTCGTGATGGGCCCCAAACCCCGCCATCGCTGGCTTCCCGGCATACCCGTTGGTGCCTTCACGCTCCAGCGAGCCAAGCGCGAACCGAACTGTGCGGGTGAGCGAAACCATGCGAGGAGCGTAGGAGGAACGTACCGAGGACTGGGCACCGGGGACTGGTGGGGACATCGGGCGACTCACAATGCTGGTTCAAAGGCTCCGGCACGCCCGGAATGAGCAACGCGAATCCCGAGATGGTTTCGCCCAACCGGACGATTTCGCCCGACCGATCATTCCTCCCCTGTGCGTCGTATCATCCAAGCGCATCGCTTCGGCGAAATCCATCGACGCGATCGCCACCTCCGGAGGTTTCCATGCCCATCTCTTCGTCTCGCGTGCTCGTTCTGGTTGCGGCCAGCGCCGCCCTGATTCTGCCCGCCGCGTGCTTGGCCCAGACCCCGCCCGCTACCACGCCGGCCAAAGAGCCCGTCAAAGAACCCACCAAGGCCGAAGAACCGGCGAAGAAAGACGACGCCATGCACCACAGCCAACCGAAAGCTGAGCCCGGCGACGCCAAGCCCGAACACGCCATGCCCGCGGCCAAAACCGGCCCCTACGTCCTCGACTACACCATGAAAACCATCGACGGCAAAGACCAGCCCCTCGCCGATTTCAAGGGCAAGGTGCTGCTCATCGTCAACGTCGCCAGCAAATGCGGCTTCACCCCGCAATACGAAGGCCTCCAGGCCCTCTACAAGGACAAAAAAGAGGCTGGCTTCGTCATCCTCGGCTTCCCCGCCAACGACTTCGGCGCCCAAGAGCAAGGCAGCAACCAGGAGATCAAGGCCTTTTGCGAGGAGAAGTACAAGGTCGATTTCCCAATGTTCGCCAAGATCGAGGCGACCGGGCCCAAGCAGGATCCCCTCTACCAGCAGCTTGCCGCCCAGCCGGCACCAATCGGGGGCGACCCCAAGTGGAACTTCACCAAGTTCCTGGTGAACCGCAAGGGCGAAGTCGTCGCCCGATACGACTCACGCGTCAAGCCCGACGACGAAGCCCTCCGCAAAAAGCTCAATGAGCTCCTCGCCGAGAAGTAAGCCGGCGGGCCCGAGTAGGCCTCTTCTCCTCCCCCCATCTCGTGGCGCGGGCCTCCGGCCCGTGTGCTTCCCATCCTTCGGTCTTCCCCCCGGCGTGGTACATTCTTCAGCATGGGCGTGTACCAATACACCGCGCTGACCGCCACCGGGGACCGCGTCTCGGGGGTTCTCTCCGCGCCTACAGAGCAGGCCCTGCTCGCCGAGCTCGAAACCCGGCGCTTGACCCCGGTGCTGGTCGAAGCCTCCGAATCCACCTCCACCCAGCGCCGCCCCCCCCTCCGCGCCCTGAGCGACGCCTACGGCCAGCTCGCCGACCTCCTCCGCGCGGGCGTTCCTCTCCTGCGAGCCCTGCGCCTCATCGCCGGGCGAAAGTCACAGCCCGCCCTGGCCGAGATCTTCCGCCAACTCGCCGACGCTGTCGAAAAGGGCGTTGATCTGGCTCAGGCGATGGAGAACATCCCGGGTGTCTTCGCCCCCGTCCAGATCGCCATGGTCCGCGCCGGCGAAAAGGGTGGCTTTCTCGATGGCGTCATGGACAAGCTCTCCCAGCTCGTCCGCCGCCAGGTGGAGCTGCGCGACAAGGTTCTGGGCAGCCTCATCTACCCCGCCATGGTGGTGGGGGTGGGCTCGGTCGTCTCCGTCGCCATCTTCGGGTTTTTCATTCCCCGCTTCAAACCCATGTTCGCCAAGCTGGGCGACGACCTGCCCTCCCTCACCCGCCTTGTCTTCGCCATCAGCGACGCCCTGACCGTCTACGGGCTCTACAGCGCCCTCTCACTGGCGATGATCATCGCCGGTGCCTATCGCCTCTCGCAGATTCCCCGGGTCCAGGCCCGCGTTGTCCGCCTGAAAAACGCCGCGCCGGTGGTCGGCCGCCTCATCCGCAACCTCGCCGTCGCCCGCTTCTGCCAGTTGCTCGGGGCCATGCTCGACAACGGCGTCCCCCTCCTCCCCTCCCTCGCCATCGCCCGCGACGGCGCCTCCAACCCGCTCCTCAAGGCCGCCATCGCGCAAGCCGCCGAGTCCGCACGCGCCGGCCACACCCTCACGCCCCCCCTCGAAGCCAGCGGCCTCTTCGACGACGACGTCCTCGAAATGATCCGCCTGGGCGAGCAAGCCAACAACCTGGGCGACGTTCTCACCCGCGTCGGCGACACCGTCGAAAAACGCCTCGACCGCCTCCTCACCGGCGCCGTCCGCCTCATCGAACCCCTCATGCTTCTGGCCATCGCCCTCGTGGTCGGCCTGGTCGCCGTCTCGCTCATCCTCCCCATGGCCAAGATGTCCTCCACCCTGCGCTAGCCCCCAACGGCTTCCTCACGAAGTCTTAGCATTTCTACGGGCCCGCATCGCCCGCCTTTGCGCGCCACTTCCGGGCGAAACCCGAAACCGGCAGTATCATCCGCCCTTTCGGAGCGTACAACATTCATGCAACGCCAACTTGGGGCGTCTTCAAGGGAGGGACCGATGTATTCACGCCGCTTTGTCTCCATTCGCCGGGGCTTCACGCTCATCGAAGTCATGATCGTCATCGTCATCGTGCTCGCGCTGGGCAGCCTGGTCGCCTACAACCTCCTGGGCACCAAGGAAAGGGCCGAGGACGATCTGGTCAAGATCGACATGAACACCCTCAAGCAGGCCCTCAAAAACTTCCGCTTCGCCCACAATCGCTACCCCACCGACGAAGAAGGCCTCAAGGCCCTCTGGGACAAGACCGCCATCCAGGACGAAGAAGAAGCCAAAAAGTGGACCAAGCTCCTCGAAGAGCCCATGCTCAAAGACCGCTACGGCAACGAGTGGGGCTATCGCCAAAAGAGTGAGCACGGGGACGAAACCGCCTACGACCTCTGGTCCTACGGCCGCGACAAACTCGAAAACACCAACGACGACCTCGTCTCCTGGACCGCCGAAGACAAAGACGGCGCCTCCACCGGAAGCACCTCTCCCGCCGGGGGCGGCTCCTCGGGCAGCAAGTCCGGGGGCTAACCCCGTGCCCCGCCCACCTGGCCATCCCGGGCGGGCCCGCGCCGCCTTCACGCTCGTCGAGGTCGTTCTCGCCCTGGCACTCATCCTCGCCATCGGCGCGTTGGTCCTCCCCGCGCTTGATTCTGGCAGCGCCGAGTGGCGTCAGGCTCAGCGTTTCATCTCCATGGCCGCCGTCGAGACCCGCGCCATGGCCATGCACGACGGACGCCCGATGCAACTGCTCGCCCACCCCACCGACGCCGGCTTCGAACTCCGCGCCACGCCCGTCTCCGAACCCCTCCAGCGCGACGAGCCCGCCCC
>JAKFUN010000014.1 GCA_021732675.1 Phycisphaerales bacterium | reverse complement strand
CCCCGAGCCGCACGCAGCGCTCCCAGGGCAGCCGCCTGGCGCGGCAACCCGGGCATCCCGTCTCATCCCCCTCAAACGCCCCGACGCTCGCGCCGCAGCGCCAACACGCTTCCCCCGGCGCATCCCCGCGCCACCCGCACGCCGTCGCCCGCTCCGCCAAGGGCGGCCTGGTCAGCCCCAGCCACGCCCGCTCGATCTGACCCCACCACCGAGGCTCGGAGAGCGAAACATCCAGCGACTCCCCTCGCGGGGCTCCAGCTTCCGGGCGCCCCGCCGCCACCCGCTCGTGCGCGTCAGTGCCCGGCGCGATCACTCCCGGAGGCCAGGCCGGTGATCGAGGTTTGGGGATCGGCCTGCGAGGTTCCATGCCAAATAGTGTAATAACACCCGCCGGCCCTGCCAGCCCGATCAGGCTTCGGCAAAGTCATAGCCGGCCTGATACCGCCCGGTCTTGAGCCAGGCCAGTTGCCTCACGATGTCGTTGCACAGCGTGCTCGCCCCGAATCGGAACCACTGAGGCGACAGCCACGGACACCCCACGCACCCGGGGACACTGAGCCCCCCCAGCGTCTCGCGCACCATGACCAGATAGTGCAGCGATTGCTTGGCACTGCGGATTCCCCCCGCGGGCTTCATCCCCACCACCCGCCCGGTCTTGAGGTACCAGTCGCGGATGGCTTCGAGCATCACCAGCGTCACGGGCATGGTGGCTGCGGGCACCACCTTGCCGGTGCTGGTCTTGATGAAGTCCCCCCCGCCCGCCAAATCTTGCTCGCCCGCCGCCAGCCCAAGCTCCTCATCCACCTCGTGCATCGCCAGAATCGCCAGATCGCTCGCCCGCCTTACATTGTCCAGCGTTTCCAGTTCGCCGGTTTCCAGAATCACCTTCAGGTGGGCCAGCGTCCCGTCGCTGCGCCGGCATGCCCGCTTGATCTCGCGGATCTCGTGGGCCACCTCGTCATATCGCCCGGCCAAAAACGCCCCGCGATTGATCACCATGTCGATCTCGTCGGCCCCGTCCGCCACCGCCCGGCGCGTGTCGTCCAGACGCACCTCCAGCGGATACTGCCCGCTGGGAAACCCCGTCGCCACCGACGCGATCTTCACCCGCGAAGCCTCTCCCAGCACCCGGCGGCACTCCCCCACCAAACTCGGATACACGCACACCGCCGCCACGCTGGGCAATCGCTCCCCCAAGACCGCCTCGTCCTTCTCCCAGGGCCGAAGCGCCTTGAAGCACAGCCCCCGCGCTTTCTCGAGGCTGTCCTTCCCCTCCAGCGTCGTCAGGTCGAGCATCGACAGCGCCAGCAAAAGGCCCGCCCGCTTCGCGTCGCCTTTGATCGAACGCCTGGCAAATGACGCGGCGCGTTCAGCGGCCATCACGGGGTCAACAGTGGGGCTCAGGACCATGAGCGATTCTAGTTCCGCTTTCGTTCCCGGCCATGCCGTGCCGACCGGGTCAATCGCCCCCTGCCCACGCTCAACTTCGCGTCAAGAACTCGCGAATCGCCCCCCGGCACGTCTCGCGCTGGGCGACGTCCACCCACAGCGACCTGTGGCTGCCTCGCTCAACCACCACCATGCTCCCGCGGGGTGCCGCCCCTGCGATGTCGCGCCCATCCGCCACCGGAGCGATCTCGTCGCGCTCCCCATGCAGCACCAGCACCGGGCAGGCCACCAACGCTGCGAGCTTCGCCCGGTCAAAGCCGCCATCGCCCACCCGCCCCATCAACCGCAGCGCCAGTCGGAGCGACCAGCCGCGGGGGAGGCCGCGCTGGGCCAGCACGTTTTCTGCTGGGGTTCCTGCGACGCGATAGGGCGACTCGGCGATCACCCGGCTCACGAGTTCCGGGCTTTGGCTCGCCAGAGCCAGCCCAACCCCCGCCCCCAGCGAGTAGCCGTACAGCACCACCGGCCTTGACTCTGACTCACTGGCCCAGCGCACGATCCGCGCCAAGGCCGCCGCTTCTGTTGCGCCCAGGGCGCTGGGCCCCGGGCTCTCGCCGTGTCCGGGCAGGTCCCAGGCGATGATCCGCGACGAAAGTGGGGCGAGCGCTTCCAGCCGAGGCAACACGCTGTGCCTGGATTGCCCCCACCCGTGCGAAAAAACCACCACCGGGCCCGACGCAGACTGGCCGACAATGTCCCACAGGGTGGTCGCGGGGAGACCCGGCGCTGGACCGAGTTTGGTTTCACAAAACTCGCACGGGTGATCCACCTCACCCGGGTCGCCGGGCAGCCCGCGCGCCACGGCGAACGCATAGCCCCGCCTGCGCGGGCGAGTCAGCCCCCACCAGGTGTGCAGCACCAACGCCGCGCACGAGGTGAACAAGCCCACGCCCAAGAGCCCAAGCAGCAACAAAGCCCGCTCGACCATCGCGATTAGAGCCCCAGCAGGTTTTTGAAGTCGTTGAAGGTCACGATCAGGAACATGCAGCCGATCAGCACCAGCCCCACCAAGGCCGCGGCGTTCTGCACCGCCACCGGCGGGGGCTTGCCCCGCACCTGCTCAAAGACCAGGAACAAAAACTGACCCCCATCCACAATCGGCAACGGCAGGAAGTTAATCACCGCCAGGTTGATCGAGATCAACCCCATGAAAAAGAACAACCACACCGTCCCGCGGCTGGCGACGATCGTCCCCAGGTGCGCGATCCCCACCGGGCCCTTCAGGTGCTCGACCTTCACGGTCCCCTGCGCCAGCCGCGCAAAGGTCAAATACGTCGTCAGCATCACCTCTTTGGTCTTGCGCAGGCCCATGCCCATCGCGTCGATGGGCCCCGCCCCCCGCTGCACGATCTCCTCCAGGTCAAAGCTCCCCAGCCCCAAGGGGCTGTCCCACCCCAGCGAGTGCAGCTCGATCACATCCTGGGCCGACAGTTCCCAGCGCCTCGTCACCACGGGCAACTCACCCAGAATCGATCCCCGCTCGGGCTGGCGCAGCTGCACCTCGACGCTCACCGAGCCGGCGGGCTGGTCCAGGCGCGACCAGGCTGCGAACTCGGCCTTCGTCGCCCCCCGCAACGCCCGGCGCAGCGCCCCAAAGTTCGCAACCGGCGCGCCATTCACGCTGAGGATCTGCGTGCCGGGGCTTTGAATCAGGTTCGCCGCCGCCGGCACGTACGGCTCGGTCGTCGACCTCGGGCGGCGCAACGCCTGCAACTTTGGAGCGGGCAGCGCTACCAGCACCATCTCCTCGCCGACGTCCTCGGCCGTAAACCCGATCGTCCCACGCGAGTCCACCCGCACGTCGTTGAGCGTTACCTCATTCAACTCGCCCGTTTCGTTCTTGCGAAGCACAGCGATGGTCAAGGACTGGCCCGGGTGCGAGCGGATCTGCGGCAGGCCCTGCCACAAACTGGGGTACTCCACATCGTCCACCCGGGCGATGATGTCCCCTTCGCGCAGCCCCTGCTGGCGGGCCCGCTCCTCGGTCTTGGCCACCCGCATCACCGGCGTCAGCCCCAGCAGGTGCTCCACCGGCAGCGTGATCTCGCCCGGAGCCTTGGGGAGAACATCCGAGCGCAGGGCCGCCTTGGGCGTCAGCGCGGTGGCGAAGCGCTCGCCGGTGCCAGAGACAAACTCGACGCGTACGGGCGCACCATCCGACGCGTCGATCGCCCGCACCAGCGGGGTGAGGTCGGTGGCAGGTTCACCATTGACACGATCAAGGCGCATCCCGGGTTTGAGCCCGGCGAAGCCGAACTTGGCCGCCAGTTCGTCCCAGGCTTTGAGGGCTTCCTCGCCCTTGACGTCCACCAGCACGTTGGTGCGTGGGGGTTCGACGCCGATCTCGCGCAGCCCGCTCAGGCGGCTGGTCTCCGGCGTCACCTTCGCCTTCAGAGGCCCCGCCACCCCGGGACGCTGGATCGTCAACTCCAGATCCTCATGCGGGCCCGACATCGACGACGCCAACGCGATGCTGTTAAAGGAGTCCGGCTTCGAGTCGCCGATGAGCAAAATCTCGTCGCCGGGCTTGAGTCCGGCGTCGCCGGCGTAGCCCGGGCCGGAGACGACGGCCTTGGCCGCGGCTGAGCCGGGGGCGACGTACCCGATCTTGGCAGGCTCAACCTTGAGCCCCACCAGAAAAACCCCTGCAAAGATAATGAGCGCGCTGAGGATGTTCATCACCACCCCGGCGGAGATGACGACCATCCGCTTCCAGGGCTTGCAGCGCTGATAGCTGTCGCTGGCGCTGCTGACCGCCGAGGGGTCAAGGTCCTCTTGGCCCAGCATCTTGACATAGCCGCCAAAGGGCAGGGCATTCAGTCGATACTCGGTAGGGCTGACCCCCTCGGCCAAGCCCTGGGCGGTGCGGTTGAAGTACTCGCGCTCGCTGCTCCCACGCCGCACCCCGAGCCCCTTGCGAAACGTGATCACGGGCGGGCCAAAGCCGATCGCAAAGGCCAAGACCCGGATCCCTGCCCACCGGGCAGCCAAAAAGTGCCCGAGTTCGTGTACGAACACAATGAACCCGAAGCCGAGCATCACCAGCAGCAGGTTGAGAATCGTGGAAATCGCGATCATGGTGAACTCTATCGCCCGGAGATGCGCGGGGCGGGGTTGGACGAACGAGTCGGCGCGCCCCATGTCGGCGAAGGGCGCACCACACTTCTCAAGGAGTGCTCAAAGCCGCGCCGCCAGTACAATTTTCCGAATGCCGAACCTAAAACGCCCCGCACGATTCTCTCGCGCGGGGCGTGAATGTTGAATCGCTCGCCTCCAAGAGGCGAATCGCTTAGTTCTTGGCGTACTTGACCGAGCAGCCGTAGGGCTTGGTCTTGGCGGTCGTCACCGAGGTGCCCGCGAGGACTTCGTCCAGGGCCTTGGCGGCGTAGTTGGTCTTGCCGGGCTTCTCAGCGCCGCTGTCGTCGTCGATGGCCCCTTCGTACGCGACCTTGCCTTCCTTGGTGATCACGACCGTGAAGGGGGTGTTCTTGGCGCCGTAGGCCTTGCCCACCGTGCCGCTCTCATCGAGGAGGATCGGGTACTCGATCTTCCATTCCTTCTTGGCCTTGAGGTTGGCTTCCAGGCCCGCCCCTTCCTTGCCGGGGGCGCCGCTGTTGATCGCGATCAACTGGACGTTCTTGCCCTTGTACTTCGCGGCCAGATCGTTGAAGGTCTTGGTCTCGCCGTAGTGCTTGACGATGTAGGGGCAGCCCGGGTTGAACCAGAACAGGACGACGGTCTTGCCCGCCTTGGTGAACTCGCTCAGCGTCACTTCCTTGCCGTCGGTGTCCTTCACCTTGAAGTCCGGGGCGGCCTGGCCGACCTCAATGCCCGCCTTCTCGGTCGCCGGCTTGGTCTCCTTGCCGTGCTCCTTGGCCGCGTCCTTGCCGTGCTCCTTCGTGTGCTCCTTGGGCGTTTCCTTGGCGGGGTGGCTGTCCTGCGCCATCGCGGGGGCGCTCGCCACAGCAACAGCAGCGAAACCAGCGGCCAGCAGGGTCAGTACACGTTTCGTTTTCATCATCGACTCCTTGATTCACAATCCAGTCGCGGGCGGCAGACATGCCCCCCGCACCCGACTTGGGTTCTCACACGCCACCCGCGCCGACGCCCGGAACACCCGGTCGCCGTCAGGAATGGCTTAATCGCAGCCCCAGGCCGTCGGGCCCGGGTGTGCGTTCACTCCTTCTGAGGCTCGGACTCTGCCCCCTTGGGAGGGTGCGCGGGTTCTGCCTTCACTCGCTCGTTCACCTGAAAAAACTGTGCCCCATCCCCAAGCCCACGGACTTCCAGCAATCCGGCCACGCTGGTTGCCTGCGGGTCGTCTTGCGGCGCCAGCGTCAGACGCAGTGCCGCGCCTTTGGCTTCGCCTTCCTTGAACAGCAATGGCATCGGCAGGCACCCTTGGTCAGGATAAAAAGCCAGCCATGTTGCACCGGGCACGGTGATCGAACAGGTGCCGCTCTGGGCCCCCAGTTCGTGGGTGAGCTGGGTTCCCTTGGGGGCTTGCGACCAGGGGCGCCCGGATCGCGCGATGGTGGTCTGGACAGCCGCGGCTGGCTTGGGGGCGATCGCGCCGTCCCCAGCGCTCAGCGTCAGAGTCGCTTCACCCTTTTCCGGGACGCACGCCGTTTTGCACACCAGCCACACGCCGCTGGCCTTGAACAGCACGGGCTGGGCGCCTGTCTGGGGGGTGGCTGGGGTGGTCACAGGAACGACCACGGTCAGTTGCTGTTCGTAGATGTGGTCAAGCGCGTCGATGGCGCTGCTGACCTCGCGATGGGGCGCGGGCCAGATCGGGTCTTTGGCGACAAAGCCGTCGGGGAGCGTGAGCGTGAACTGCGGGGGTTGACCGGTGTCGCTGATGCCCCGCCAGTAGGTGTGCCAGCCTGCCTCTATGTCAAGCTGGAATGCCAGCAGCAACTCCTGCCCGGGCTTCCAGGTCTGAGAAGCGCTGACGAGCGAGAGGGTGGCGTGAGAACCGCTGCCCGGGCTTTCGCTGGTTTGGCCCATGACAGGCGAGCACCAAAGTGCGGCCCCCGCGAGGAGCGCGGCGGCGTGGCTGAATCGTCCGACGTGTGGGCCGGTTTTCAATCCTGTGGTTCCTACTCGCCGCCGGGTGGTGGGCCCCGCCGGGTGACCGCGTGTCAGTTTGCAGTCCCCAGGTCCGAACCTGACGGGACTTCCCACGCACGGTCAGCGCAGTATGCTTGCACCATGATGGTAGACATGTTCGACACCGTCCGAGTACGTTGGTTCCCTGGCTGCGGTTCGCGCCTCGCCTTGTGCGTGGCCTTCGCCGGTGCTATTTCTGGGTGCAACAAAGGAACGACCGATAAAGACATCGTTCTAACCCAAGCAACCGAGGTTTCGGCGCTGCGGGATCGACTGGCCGAGAGCCCGCTGGCAGTGGGGATCATCGACCCGCGCCCGGCGGCCCGATTTGCCGCGGGGCATCTGCCCGGGGCCATGAACATCAACCTGCCGGCCGTGCCCACCGACGCCAAGCCCGATCGCAAACTCAAGCAGTTCGAGGTGCTGGTGGTGTACGGGGAGGACCCTTCGTCGGCCTCGGCCAAGGCGATGACCAAGCGGCTGATCAGCATCGGCTACTCGGACGTTCGCTTCATGGCCGGCGGGCTCGAAGAGTGGCGGGCCCGCGGGGGCGAGGTCGTCGTGACGGACAAGTAGGCGTTGGCTTCGGGGCGGCGCGGACCGGGGCTGCGACTGACGCGAACTTGATCGGGGTGAAATTGAAAAGCCCGAGGCATTTGGCCTCGGGCTTGTTTGCGTTACGGGATGGTCAGCGGGTTAGCTGATGATGGTGTTCAGGTCCTGGGTGAAGCCCAGCGGGACCCCGCTGGTGGCCCAGCCGCCACCGAAGGAGAGATCGTAGTGCTGCAGACTGGCGACGAAGGGGGTGGGCGAAGTGATGTCCAGGGCGAACCAGGGTGATCCGACCTGGTTGAGGACCTCGGGGCGTTCGTGCAGGCGAACCTGGGCGAAGCCATTGGCGGCGACCTGCACCGTGAAGGTCGAGGTGGTCGCGTCGATGAAGACCAGTCGGACGCTGATGGTCTGGGCGCTGCTGGTGGGGTTGGCGATGAAGAGGTTCTCGAAGTAGAGACGCCCGGCCTGGGCGGGGTCGATGAACGCGTCGCCGAAGTAGAAGCGGGTGCCGGCGCTGGTCGCGGGCTGCGTCGAGTCGGCGTCACCCAACTGGGTTTGGTTGCTGTTGACCACGATCCGCTGGTTGGCACGCCAGGTGATCCCCGCGGCCTGGTCGTTGATCAGCCCCAGGCTCGACCCATTGATCACGGTTTGCGAGTTGGGAGCGATGGTGATCTGGCGGCTGAAGTTGGGCAGGTTGCCCGTGACGTAGGTGCCCGTCAGCGAGACCGTCGCGGTCGTGCTGCCCGGGTTGAAGAGGACCACTTCGCTGGAGACCTGCGGGCCCTGGGTGATGTTGGTGATGATCCCGGTGGTGGCCCCGCCGTTCGAATCGCCCAAGAGCCCGAAGGCGGCGTCGTTGGTGTAGTGGCTGAGGGAGGCGACGATCCCTTGGAAGGTGGCGCTGTTGGCGCTGCTCGCGGGGGTGGCGGTCAGCTTGATGCTGAAGATCCCGCGGGGCAGGAGCCCGGCCAGGTTGGTGTCGTTGATGGACCAGCCGCCACGGCGTTGCCCGCCCACGCGCTGGGTCGCGATGTTGAACGTCTGCCCGTTCTGGTAGGCGGTGAGGGTGACGTCCACGTCGAAGGTGTTGAGGTTGTAGAAGACGGCGAAGTCGTTGGAGACCCCGGCGGTGCGTTCGACGCGGGCGAAGGTCCATTCGCTGGCACCGGTGGAGGTGAACGAGTCGCCCAGTGAGCCCCCGAGGTCGTAGTGGGCCAGGGTGGCGCCCAGCGGGACGTTGGACTCGACGACGATGCTGTAGGGGATGTCGGCCAGCAGCCCGGGCAGGCGGTCGTTGGCGCGATTCTGGATGGTGAGCCCGTCGCGCGAGTTGGCGGCGATGGTGCCTTGGGCCGCCAGCAGCTGGGGGGTGTCGCCCCACTCGTAGCGGAGGAAGACGCTGTAGGTCGCGTTGGTGGCGTTGGGGTTGACCAGCGACACGAACTCGGCGATGTTGGAGTTGGCAAAGCCTTCGGGGTAGACGAGCTGGTAGATCGCGGTGGGGACCTTCACCCGCAGGGTGTAGCTCCCCACGCTGTCGCCCAACCCGTCGACGATGACCCAGTACTGCGTGTTGGCGGCGGCGGTGAAGGAGGTGTTGGCCACGGCGCCCGGAATCCCCTGCGAGTCGAAGGCGACTTCCGAGCTTTGCAGCTCGTTGGCGGCGTTCAGCACGCGGATCGAGGCCCGCAGCAGGCTCCCGTTGGGGGCGACCAACTGCACGAACGTCTGGCCAGCCGCCAGCGAGGTGAAGGTGAAGACGTCGCGGTCACCCGAGGGGCTGAGCTGGTCGGTCCGCTCCCCTTCGCCGTTGCGGGTGCTGAGGTTGACGCTGGTGGCGGCGTTGAAGTCGATGGCGGCGGGGTCGGAGCCGCCGGTTTCGGAGGTCGGCACCGGGCCCTGGACCTGGACGCGGTATTCGCCGGTGGTGTTGGGGGCGTTGGCGCTCCCCGGGACCGTGACGAGCACGAAGTAGTTGGTGAGGGTGGAGGTGGCGTTGAGGCTGAAGGAAACGCTCTGACCAGCGCCGCTGGCCGAGACGTCGGCGAGCTCGACGAAGTTGGTGCCGACCTGTTGGAAGACGCGGATGCGCGGGGTGAGCGTGCCCAGCGACGTCGTGAAGGGGGTGACCGAGATCGTCTGCTGCCCGGTCAGAAGCGGGCGGAAGGTGAAGAGGTCCGAGTCGCTGGAGGGAGAGATGCGGGCGTTGGACGAATCCCCCGCGGCGGACCCGCCGATCTGGGCCAGGCCGGTGGTGCGATTGAACTGCAACGCCGCGGCCAGCGTGAACTCGCCGACGTTGGGGTAGTCGTCGATCGGCGCGGTCTGAACGTTGACGGTGTAGTCGCCGGTGGTCGTGGTGTTGGCGTTGGGGCTGTTGGGGTTTTCGAAGGGCTGGACGACGAGGTAGTAGGTGACATCGCGGACACCCTGGAAGGTGATGGTCTGCGAGGTCGGGCTGGAGGCGTCGGGGGAGGTGACGCTGGAGATGGTGGCGCCGCTGGCGTCGAGCAGGGTGATGCGCTGGCGAAGCGTGCTGGAGCCGCTGCGGGCGACGATGAGCGATGAAGGCCCACTGGCGGGGGCGGTGAACTGGAAGAGGTCGCTGTCGTTGGCGCGTTCGATCACTCCCGAGTTGTTGCCCGCGCCGGTGGTGGAATCGATCAGGATGCGCGACGCGAAGGAATATTCGCCGGTGTCGAGAACCCCGTCGGCGTTGGTGTCCCCGTCGGCGTGGTCGTCGGTGGCGTTGAAGCTGAGGGTGAGGTTGTAGGCCCCGGTGTCGGCGGTGGGGTCGGTCCCACGCACCAGCACGTAATAGAAGGGGTAGGTCCGCGCCGGGCCCGACGCGGGCAGGGTGGTGCGGTTAGGGGTGACGGGCACGGTCGTCTGGGCGCTCGCGGCCCCGGCGGCGTTGTCATTGAAGCCCACCCGCAGCAGCACCGGGTTGCCCGACAGATCTTCGTTGATCTCGTAGACCGTGACGGCCGGACGCAGCGTCGCGTCGGTCGACGAGACGTTGACGGTCAGCGACAGGAAGGTGTCGTTGAACGCGAAGCGGAAGAGGTCGGTGTCGCCGGCGCTGTTGATGTTCCCGGTGAGCGAGCCCTGACCCAGGAAGTCGCGGAGGGTGACGTCCTGGGCGTTCCACAGCTTGCTGGCGTCGGCGAAGTCATCCACCTGGGGGACGCCCGAGATGTTGATGTCGTAGGCGCCCTGGGTGGTGCCGGCGCCGCGCACCGCGATCACGAACCGGGCTCCGCGCGAGACGCGGGTCTGGATCTGGGCGCCGTTGCCGCCGATGGGGGCGGAGTTGGCGGCCACCGTCCCGTAGCTTGCGCTGTTGGGGTCGGAGTTGAAGAGCTGGAAGGACGCGGTCAGGGCCGAACCGGTTGCGGGGGTCACACGGATCAGCACGTCACCATCGCCCGGGGCGATGAACGTGAACAGATCAAAGTCCGTGGCCTTGAGCGGGGTGTTGTTGATGATGCCCGAGGCGCTGCCGGCGCCGTTGGTGCCGTGCGAGAGGTCGCCGATATCGATAGGGGTGGAGAAGGCGTCAAGGGCGCGGGCGATGTTGCCGCCCCCGACCACGTCGGCGTGGTCGTCCTGCACGGGGACGCCGTTCTCGACGTCGGTGTCGAGGCTGGGCATGGCGTTGATGTAGAGCCGGTATGCGCCGGTGGCGACGCGCACGTCGCGTTCGCGGGCGATGGTCGAGGTGCGGTTGCCCGTCACGCCCGAGGCCCCGTCGCTGTAGCGCTGCGAGCTTTCGACCTGCACGAAGTAGGTGTTGCCGGCGATGACGGGGATGACGACCCTCGAATCGCGGCGGCTGAAGACCACGTCGGTGAAGGAGCCGACGTTGGTGCCCAGGTCGGGGGCGGCCGGGTCAGTCGAGTTCGGGTCCGTGAACGCGCCGCGGGTCCCGTTGACGACCCCGCTGTCGTCGTTGTAACCGACCTGTTCGAAGTCGTTGCGGAAGACGCGGACCACGCCGTCGAGCGGGCTGTCGTAGGTCGAGTTGTTCCCGCTCACAAACGTGCGAACCCCGGCGGGGCTCTCGGTCCATTGGCCGAACTGGTCCGCCACGTTGATCGTCGAGATCCGCACTTCGGCGAAGCCCGACTGCTCCGCGCGGAAGGAGTAGAGATCGGTGTCGTCGAAGGTCGAGATGTTGCCCAGGTCGCTGGTGGTGATGAAGCGCGTCCCGGTGGAGGGGTTGAAGCGCTGGGTGCGGGTCGAGGTGCCTGCCAGGGGCTGCCCGGCGGCGTCCACCAGGTTGCTGCCGTCGCCAAAGAATGCGGTGGTCTGGATCTGCCGGGACCCGCTGAAGTCGCCTTCGTTGGGCTCGATCGCGTACGTCGCGTTGATGTCGTCGCGGGTCCCGTCGCCGTTGACATCGGGGGGAAGCCCGTCGGCGGTGAGGGAGATGGTGTAGCGTCCGGTCCCACCCCCGGAGAGGTCGGAGACTTCGAGGTAGTAGACCTGCCCGCCCCAGAGCGTGATCCCGTCGAGCGCGGTGTTGCGCCCGGGGTTGGACGAGGCCGGGTCGATGCTGCCCGCGGGGTCGGGGTTGATGGGGCTGATGGTGTTGCTGCCCGGGCGATCAAACCCGTACACCACGTTGAAGTTCGAATCAAAGATCCGCACCTGCGCGTTGATGAACGAGCCATCCGTCCCTGAAACCGAAAGGCCAAGGCGGCTGGCCGGGCGATCGTGCCGGTCCCACTCGGCGGGGTTGCCATCATCAAAGCCGGTGAGGGCGAAGACGGTGGCGATCGGGGTGGTGCTGTTGCTGACGTTGCCGACGCCCCCATTCAGCCGGGACCAGGTGAACGAGTCGGCGGCTTGCCCGCGAATGGCGGAGAACTGGGCGACGCGGGCCGCCTGCACGGGGGCGGCCTGCACGTTGTTCGAGACGGTGGTGAAGTCACCACCGATGTAGAGGACCGACTGCGGGTTGCCGGTGCGCAGGTTTTCTTCGATGCTGGGTTCCTGGGCATCAACCACCGTGGTCAGGGCGCGAACGATGGCGTTCGTGCCGTTGCCCGCGCCGATGAGCGCGTTGTACGCCGTGCCGGTCCACTGGACGATGTTGTTCTGCACGTTCGCGGAGTTGGCGGCCTGAACCTGGAAAAGGCCACCGATGACCAGGGTCGGGCTGATGGTGCTGCTGTTGATGTCCGGGGCGTCCCAGACCGTCAGCGCACGCACCGAGCTGTTGGCGCCGGTGACGCCGGTGCCGACCGCGCTCCAGCCCAGCACGTTGGCGGGGCGCCCGTTGGTGGCGGAGGGGACGATGCCGAACGCGGCGATGTTGGTCGCGGCCGTCCCGCCCGCGTTGGTGAACTGTCCGCCCACAAACAGAATGTCGCCTCGGGTGCCCGCGGTCGCTCCGCCCAACGGGTCGCTGTAGACCGCCAGGGCGAAGACTGGCCCGTTGATGTTGCCGGTGATGGCGGCGTTGGCATTGCCAAAGCGGGCCGGGGCGATCGCGGTGAGGGAGGAGGTCGTGGCCAGGTTCTGGAAGCCGGTTCCCGTGAACGAGCCGCCGATGAAGAGCTGCAACGGCGGGTCTTCGGGGTCGGGGATGGAGGGCACGCCGGAGGGGTTGCCCGAGCCGGGATCACCCGGGTCGTAGACCGCCAGGGCGTTTACCGAGCCGTTGGTGATGCCCCCGCCGATGGCCTGGAAGCCGTTGAAGACGTCGCGGAACGCGATGCGATTCGCGGCTACTCCCCCGATGGTGGTGAAGTCGCCCGCGACGATGAGCTGCTGGCCAAGGTCGGTCCCGCCACCGGCCGGGGCCGGGGGGTCGTAGGCCGTCACAGCCCGCACCGGGGCGTCGGCGTCACCAAGGGAGGCAAACCACTGCCAGCGCTGGTTGGTATTGCTGTACCCCCAGATCGCCAGGTTGGTCGCAACCACCGGCCCGTTGGCCCCGGGGATCACCAGTTCAAAGTCGCCGCCAACGACCAAAATGTGATTCAGGTCGCCCGTGAAACCGGCGGGGAGCCAGTCGTACTCAACATAGATCTCGGCGCTATTGGTGCCGGCAGTGGCGGGGTTATCGCGGAAGCCGAAGGTCACGCCTGCGTTGGCGTCAAAGCTCTGGCCCCCGGCGTAGAAGTAGTCCCCGGCGTCCCACACAGTAACGTTGCGGCTGTCGGTGGGATAGGCGCTGCCCGGGTCGGAGCGATTGAATCGCCCACCGATGTACAGCGAGGTGCCCTGGTCGTCGTTGTTGCCGGCATAGTCCAGCTGCTGATCCACCTGCGGGGTGAACTGGAAGAGATCGGTGTCCCCCTGGCCCTGAATGCGCCCAGTGCCGGTGGCGTTGACGGTGACGCCCCGATCGCGGATCGGGTTGCCGTCGGCGTCCAGCGAGAGGTTGGTCTGGCCCCAAGTCAGGCCGGTGGCCTGCTCGAAGCTGCCCCGGGCAGTGTTCCGCTGCGCGCTGGTGGGGTTGGTGGCCAGCGCGGGGGTGTTGATGTGGTCGTCCAGCGTGGTCGTCGTGTCGTTGGTGTGGTTGGACTCGATGTTGAGGGTGTACTGCGTCGCGCTGTTGACATCAAAGCCGTCGACGACGACAAAGTACTGGCGGCCGCCCACCAGGCGCACCGAGATCTGCGCTGAGAGCCCCGCGAAGTTGTCGTTGAAGGCGAGCAGGTTGCCCTGATCGTCGTACAGACGCAGTGCCGGGTTGGTCACCGGGGCGAGCCCGGCGGGGCTGGCCGTGATGATGGTCAGGCCGTCACCTTGAGCGGTGAAGTTGTACGAGTCGGTCTGGAATGTCGGGTTGGCGATGACCGGGAAAGGAGCGACCGTGGGGTTCCCGAAGGCGGTGAAGGCCGAACTGATTTGGGCGGCGCGGCGAGTCACCGGGTCGATGGTCACCTCGGTGCTGCGTGCATCGAGCACCAGGAAGAAGGGGCCGGTCGCCAGCGTCAGATCGAAGAAGTTGTCGTTCACGTCGCGCGGGCGGACTTCGTCGCTGCGAACGCGGATGTAGTAGGTCTCACCCGCGGTGGCGAAGAATGAGGTAAATGCGTCGTTCACGCGTCCAGCGTCGCTGTCCGAGGTGACCAACTGGCCCGTGGTGGTGTAAATCTCAACCCGGGTGTCCAAGCGATCGGGGATGGAGGTGCCGGGGAGATTCGCCGGGCTGTAGTCGGTGTACTGAACGTTCACCGTGACCAGGCTGTTGAAGCCCGGGGTGTTGGGGGCGATGTAGCGGTAGACGACGTCCTGCTGACGCAGGGTGATGTTGCCCAGGATCGGGCGCAGCGGGGGGTTCGGGTTGCCGGGGGGCTGCGAGCCCGCCTCGCGGCCGATGCCGGTGTCCTGCCCGATCTCGAAGCGATTGGTGAGTCCGTCCACGCGAAGGGTGTACGAGTTGCCGGTGGTCAGGTTGGGGCCTGGGCCGGTGCCGTAGTCGCTGCTGACCACGACGTAGTAGCGGCGGCCGGCCTGAGACTGAAACCCGACCCAGCCGTCGCGCTGCACGCCGCTGGAGAGGGTGCCGTTGGTGCTCCCCTGGGCGATGATGTCGGTGTTGTTGGCGGAGCCGAAGACGGTGATGCGGTTGTTGAGGGTGTTGACGCCATTTTCATTGGCGGTGTCGGCAAGGACGGTGAGGAACTCGTCGTTGGGGGCGACGAAGGTGAAGAAGTCGTTGTCGGTGGAGGCGATCGAGGGGTTGATGACCCCGGTGCCGGTGCCTTGGACCTGGGAGTTGTTCAGGTTGATGGCGATGGCGGTGGCGAAGGAGCCTTCGAGCATGGCGCGCTGCTCGAGGGGTTCGAAGGTCTTGCCGCCCAGGTTTTCGATGGCCGGGCCGGAGGAGCGCAGGCCCAGAGCCTTCCCGACCAGGGAGAGGAGCGAGCGGGTTCGGCGCATCGGCTCGGGGGTACGAATGTTGGTGTTTTCTGCGAAGGCCGCCCGTGTGTCCTGACGATTCATAACTTACTCCAAAGCGAACTTCACTTGCGACGTGTACGCGGGCCGCGTTGGGTCGGCCGATCGCACGTCAATTCACGGTCAAACACGCGCCGCGCGGGTTTGCACCCGGCTGAGGGGCATGCGGGTCGGTGACCTGGTCACTGACCTCACTCCAGCAACCGTAGTCGCCAGCCAACGCCCCATCTCACGCGAACCCGCGCCAGCATACCGCAGCGCCCCCATGCTCGTCCAGTCTGTTTTATCCACACCCGTACACTTTCCTAGCGGATGTGGACAAACCGGTCGCATGCCGAGAGGCCAAACCCGCCCAACTCTTCGCTGGCGGGGTCGATTGGGTTCCGACCGGGTGCCGGGTTCTGTGAATTGCGCTACCGGGCCTGCGGAATCATGCTGACCGCAGTATCCGCGAGAATATCCGCTGCGTCGTATACAGGCAGGGGTGAGTTTTCCTGCGTCACCAGCATCGGAGCCTCGCTGCACGCCAGGATCACCCCTTCGCACCCCCGGTTCGCGAAGTTGGCGATCACCTGCAACACCGCCAGGCGGCTCTCCGGGCGAATCTGCCCGAAGATCAGCTCTCCGAAAATGATCTGGTCCATCGTCTCGCTCTCGCCCGGCTCAGGCGTCAACACCTGCACCCCGCGCAGCCCCAGGTGCGTCTGGTACGTCGACGCGCTCGTCACCAGTTGTGTGCCAATCAGTCCCACGGCCTTGCGTTTGTCCTTCGCCACGGCGCTGGCCACCAGGTCAGGCATCCCCAGCCACGGCACCGGGCTCCCCACCTCCGCCATGTGTACCCCGTGCTGAACCACGTTGTCCGGCGTCATCACCACCGTCGCTCCGCACCGATGCAGCAACTCGGCAGAGCGGCGCAGCAGCCGATCCACCGCGTGCCAATCCTGGCGGCGGATGGCGTCCAGATAATGGGCCAGCGGCTCGTTGTGGATCGAGATTCGGGGTTGGTCGCTCGGAGAGCGGCGTTGGGCGGCATGCCGCACCAACTGCTGAAAGAACAACGCCGCCCCTTCCGGGCTCACTCCCACGATGCCGATGTGGCTGCTCACCCGTCCGGCCTCCTTGCAACACTTCCGTGATCCACGCGCGAGGTTTAGGCTACGCCCACCGCGGCTGCATCTCGATCCGACAACATACCTCCGTCCGCCCGGGGCTTCACGGTTCCGTCCCGCTTCCACGAACGCTCGCACCGCGGACGCTCGCGTAAGTCCGTCACCTTCGGAGTGGCGCACGCGCCGTCCAGCGTCGCCTCGCTCACGCCCAGCAAGTCGGCCAGATCCAGCGGGTCCAACTCCATCAGCCCCTCGCCGGGCAAAACCACCCCGGCATCCAGCGGGTTTTCCACGCCCAGCTCGCGCTTGGATTGTTCCAGCGTGATGCGAGCCTGCTCAATGACCTTGAACGCCTGCTCCCACGCCGGAAGTGGGGGCGTGGCGTGCTCCTCGATGAACTCCTGCGTATGCACGCACGCGTTGGTGTCGCCAGCGTGCAAGGCCCGGTACGCCTCGTCGGCGGTGTGGCACATGATGGGCGCCAGCAGGCGGCACAGCGCATCGGTCAGCACGTACAGCGTCGCCTGTGTTTGGCGTCGGCGCGGGGCATCGGCCTTGTCGCAGTAGAGCCGGTCTTTGACGGCCGCCAGGTAGGTGGCGCTGAGCGTCGAGTTGCAGAACTCGTGCAGGGCGAGATGCACGCTGCGAAAATCAAAGGCGTTGTACGAAGCCACCACGCCCTTGGTGAGCTTGTTGAGCTCGCCCAGTACCCACGAATCCAGCGACGCCGGGGGGGGCGACACCGGCTGTGTGCCCGGCGTGAAGTCGTACAGGTTGCTCAGCATGAAGCGCAGCGTGTTGCGAACCTTGCGATAGCTCTCGCCCGCGAGGGCAAACAGCTCGACGTCCACCTTGATGTCGTTCTCGTAGGCGAGCGAGCTGACCCACCAGCGCATCACGTCCATGCCGAACTCGGTGCAGACGTTGTCGACCTCGTAGCGATGCGCATCCGGGCGGCTCTTGCTGAGCTTCTTGCCGTCGCGATCGACCATGAAGCCGTGGGTGAGCAGGGTCTTGAAAGGAGGTGTGCCCATGACACCTAAGGCGGGCAAGAGCGACAACTGGAACCAGCCGCGATGCTGGTCGGAGCCTTCCAGGTACAGCTCGCTTGGGTAGCCCAGGCCCCGGGCGCGAAGGACCGAGTTCCACGACGAACCCGCCTCGAACCACACGTCGAGAATGTCCACGCCCTTCTTGAGCGAGGCGACAAAGTTGGCGTCTGCTTTGAGGGCGGCGGGTGCGTCGGGGTCGGCCGCGATGTTGTATCCGGCCAGCAACTCGGCGGGGCCGAGCGAGAACCAGGCGTCGGCACCCTTGGCGCGGATGACCTCGGCCACGGCCTTGCACGAGGCGGCCGTCATGAACGCGCTGCCGTCGGGAAGCTCAAAGGCGGGAATGGGCAGGCCCCAGGCCCGCTGACGCGAGATGCACCAGTCCGGGCGAAACTCGATCATTCCAGCGAGCCTGTTTTGGCCCGATTTAGGAACGAAGTCGATAGAGTTCGCTGTTGAAATCCCGGCAAAAATCAGCTGAAGCTGCGATTTGCTCGGAGCCGCGAAGCGCAAGTTACCACTTTCGATTTCCAACGTAAGCTCTCGCCGAAATTCCGCTTGCTCTCTCGCATACTTCTCCAGAATTTGGTGAGAGAGTTCGGTTTGCCGTCCTTCTGGATCAAATCCAACAGCGATCCGGGCTCGACGGCGCAGCGATTCTCGCCAGACACCGTCGATCGTAAATTCTCTGTCCACCCCCACAAACCACTGCTCCGTACAGCGGAAGATCACCGGCGTCTTGCTGCGCCAGTCGTGCGGGTAGCTATGCATGAACTTGTGGGTGTAAAACAAATGCCCGCTGTCGCGCAGGCGGGCCACGATCATGTCGTTGGCCTTCCAGATGTTCACGCCTCGCAGCCACTCGGGCACGGTCTGGTCGTAGGAGCCGTTGGCCAGCACCGGGCAATAGGTCGGCAGCCCCACGCGCTGGCCGGTTTGGTAGTCTTCGATGCCGTGCCCGGGCGCGGTGTGCACCAGGCCGGTGCCATCTTCGAGGGTGACGTACTCAGCCGCGGCCAGCACAAAGACCTTGGCGGCGCTGTGGGAAAGAACCTCAAACTTGCCGCCCGGCGAAGCCAGCGTGCCGGCGTCATTCACCTGCCAGGTGCTCAGCGGATGCTTGTAACGCATTCCCACCAGCTTGGCCCCCAGCGTCGTCGCCAGCACGACAACTTCGCTCGACTTGGCGGCTTTGGTCACGCGCTCGACGGCGTCCAGCGCCATCACCGTCACGTTCCCATCCACCCACACCAGCGCGTACTCAAACTTCTCGTTGATGGCGATCGCGACGTTGGCGGGCAGAGTCCAGGGCGTCGTCGTCCAGATCATGAAGCACGGGCGCTGATGAGGCCGGCGGCCCGGCTTGGGTGCCTTCGACTCCTCTTCGTTTCCTTCTTGCTTCCCTTCCCCATCTCGTGGCACAGGCGTCCCGCCGGCGTCTTCAGTTTCTTCTTCCTGCTCCTCCTGCTTGGGCAACCCGAACGCGTCGTACACCTTCTCGCCGTCCTCGGCCTCGAAATCCACATACACCGAGACGTCCTCGCGGTCCTGATACTCAAGCTCGGCCTCGGCGAGAGCGGTCTCGTTGGCGATCGACCAATGCACGGGCTTCAAGGCCCGGTACACCAAACCCCGCTCCAGCAGCGTGGCCAGCACATCGAGCGTCCCCCCCTCGTACTGCTTGTCCATGGTCTTGTACGGGTTGGCGTAGTCGCCCAGCGTCAAGAATCGCTGCAACTGCCCGCTTTGAAGCTTGATGTACTTCTCGGCGTGTTTCTGGCACTCGGTGCGAATCGCCTTGGCCCTGGTCCAGCGATCCAGCGTGTTGAGTTTGTCGGCCTTGCCGGCTTCCACCAGGTCGGTCATCACCTTGTGCTCGATGGGCAGCCCGTGGCAATCCCACCCCGGCACATACGGCACATCGAACCCCTGCATGGACTTGCTGCGCACCACGATGTCCTTGAGGGACTTATTCATCAGGTGCCCAAGGTGCAGGCTGCCGTTGGCGTAGGGGGGGCCATCATGAAAGAGCCACAGGGGCTGGTTCTTGGCCTTGGCCCGGGCGCGAAGCTGGGAATAGACATCAGCACCCGCCCAGCGCTTCACGCTGGCGGGTTCGTTCTGCACCAGGTTGGCCTTCATGGGGAAGGCGGTCTTGGGCAGGTTGAGCGTGTCCTTGTAGCTTTTTCCTTCGGCGGCGTTGTTCATGGCGGTTCCGGCAGGTCGAGTTCAAAAACGCCCGGTCTGGCCGGGCCGATCGGCATGGTAGGTGCCACGCGCCGAGGCATGGTTTGCAGCCTTCAGGATTGAAAGACCGGTGCGCGGCGATCGCCACACCGTCTGTAGACACCGGTCGTGAGTTCTCGAAAGTTCGGGCGGTGCACGTACACATCATCCGGAGCTTCGCAAGCCCTAGCTCCGGCGTTGCAGTGGTAGCACCGGGCACTTGGTTACTTGTGCTCGAAGATCGTCTGCGTCCGCAGCACCATGCCCGTGCTCGCCATCAGGTGGTACGTCTGCGCGTGCACTTCGCGGCTGTACCTCTGGATATCAATCAGCGACAGGCACTTGCCCGCTTCGTCCGACCACCGGTGCGACAACGCCTGAGTCTGGCGGGCGAAGTCCAGCATCTCGTCGTAGGTCGCGGCGTACAGGTTCTCGGTCAGGGTCTCGGTCTGCACCGTTGTCATGTAGTTCACTTTGTGTTTCGGGAACGACTGGTCAAAGTCGCGCTCGCTGGTACACAAGAACGCCGAGACACTCCCCTGCGGCACCGACTTGTCCTGATCCGTCAACAGTTCGGTCAGACAGAGCGCTTTACACTCAAACCGCAGCAGGTGTTGTCCGGGCAGCACCCACGCCTCGAGCTCGTAGTCCCCGTGGCGAACCACCCGCCGCCCCTGGAGCTGGAAGAGCTCCGGGTGCAAGGCGCGATCGTACAGAACGATCTGGTAGGCCTGAAGAACATTTTGACGGGCCGCGCTGGTCATGGGTCAATCCTTCTCTTGGTCCGGTCTTGTTCTGCCGTTGTCGGGTACCCGTTTCGTGTTTCCCCAAACGGGTTACCGAATCGCCGCCCAAATTGGTGCGGCAAACGCAGGACAAAGGCCGAAATCTCCCAAGCCCCCACACGAGAATCAACAGGACACGCAGGAACACCCCACATATCCCCCACCCAAGGTATGCTATTCCCCGGTAGGCGACTACCACCCCTTGCGGACCCACACCGGACTTTAACACGACATCGCCTCGTGTTCATCAGGCGTGAACCTGCCGTGCGGAGTTTGACAGGAAGTCTTAGCCCGTGTCAAGAGCGAACGACACATTTCTGCAACGCGTCGAGCTGACCAGGCAGTTTCCGCCAGTCGCCCGGCTCGCGGCGTTGGCTGCAGGACTCTCTGTCTGTTCCGCCTCCGAGGCCCGGACCATTGTTCCCGAGCTCATCGAACTGGCGGCCCACGATCCATCCGCTCCCCGGCCTCGCGCGGTTCGCCTCTGGTTGCTGAATTGGTGGAAAAATCGCGCCGACGCCAACCGCCGCCGCGTCGCCGACCGGGCCCTCGAAGCGATTATCCGCCACTGGGATCGTGTCCCGCCCGACTTGGTGCCGCTGGTGGCCAGCGCTGGGCGAGGCCGCTTCGCCGTTGCCAACGATGCCTCCACCGATCCGGACCCCAAGGTGCGGGCCAACGTCGTCGCGGCCGCGGGCGAACTCGGCGAGGGTCACCTGGCCCGGCTCATCGGAGGCATGCTCAGCGATCAGGATGCGGGCGTCGCCGCCGCCGCGGAGCACGCCCTGGTACACCTGGCCTTGGGGGAGTTTGCCCGCACCCGCACGGGCGAAGCCACGCTGGACCCGCGGTTGGTCGATCAGTTGTGGCGGGTGCGACTGGCGTCGGAGTTCGGTTCTCCGCACGAAAATGACCCTTTTTTCGATTCCCGGCGTGAGGCCGCGCCGAGCGTGGCGCGTGCGGGGGTGATCGACGGGATCGCGACGGCCTGCGAGGGGTTTGAGCAGCACCGGCGCCGTGGGGTGCTGGTGTGCGCGATGTTGCTGCTGGACCGGGCCCGGGTGGCGCGTGGGCGAGCGCGGGGGGCGCAAGCGGAGGGTGGTGATCGTCTGGCGGGATGGTTCGCCCATCCGGCAGGGGACGCGCACAGCGCGCTGCGGACGGTGCTGCGGGCGTCGGTGCTCCCCATCGCGGGGCTGCGCGCGATGGAGTGGGTGGGCCAAGAGCCATGGACGCGGGCCGGGCTGGAGCGACTGTCGCGCGGGGGGAGTTTGCTGGAGCATGAGCTGGCCCTGAGTGCCGCCCATTTGGCGCAAAGACCTCGGCGGGCCCTGGCCATCTCGCGCATGGTGGTGAAGAGTCGCCCGGCCAAGGTTGGGGCGAGCGAGGCGGGCGGAGCACCAGGCCCGGCGCCGGCCCGGGTGCTGGAGGAGGGTCTTTTACCTGATGGTGCGATTGTGAGTTGTTTGTCGATTGATGCCGGTCGCGGCGCGGCCCGATTGGTGGGGTTGGTGCAGGCCAGCGCTCCGGATCGGGAACTCGCGGCCCGCGCGTTTCTGGGGCATGGCGACCCGGTGGCCCGCCACGCGGTGATGCGAGCGCTCCCGAGCAGCGGGCTCCACGACTGGGTCTTTGATTCCCTCGAACAGGTCAGCGTGGGGGCGGTGTTGCGCATGTCGCGCCTCGACGACCCGCGCGGGTCTGACGCCGAGGAGTCCGAGGTCGCCTGGTGGCGGCAAGTCACCCGCAGCCCTTCGTCCCGGACGCGCTTCTTGGCTCACGAAGAACTCGCCACCCGCGCCGAGCCTTTGGCGGGCACGCTGCGGGGGCGTTTGATCGCCTCGCGCCGCCTGGCCCGGGAGCCCGAATCGGTGGTGGCGTCTATTTACGAGGCCTTGGGGCGGGAGTCGGATCAGGCCGGGGCGATTCTGTTGGCCCGAAAGCTCGGGTTGGCGTCGCGTTTTCAGGATCGGATGATTGAGCTGGCGATGAACGCGGCTGACGCCAAAGTGGCCGCGACGGCGGTGGCGGCGCTGGCAGATTGTGCGTCGCACGCGTCGATGGACGCGGCGGTGGGGGCCCTCGGCCATGCCGACCCGCGGGTGCGGGCCAACGCCATCGAGACGCTGGGACGCCGGGTTCGGGGTGGCGAATCGCTGCCCGCCCAGGTCATCGAGCTCAAGCACGATGGGCATCATCGCGTGCGGGCCAATGCGCTGCGCCTGGAGCTTGGGCTTGCGCCGGCTGCCGCCCCGCTCAGCGAGTTGGAGGGGATGCTGCGCGATGCCCGCCCGGAACATCGCTGGGCCGGGGCGTGGCTGGCGTCGCGAGCGCTCGGGGG
>JAKFUN010000083.1 GCA_021732675.1 Phycisphaerales bacterium | reverse complement strand
GCTCTAACGAGTTCACCAAGATCAACGGCCGCCCCACCGCCACGGTCAGCGGCGACGTCCTCTTCGCCTCTGGTCAGGCAACTCTCAAGCCCGACGCCAAGAAGTCCCTGGACAAGATCGCCAGCGAGATCAAGCGCAAGTATCGCAACGAAGACGTGCGCGTCGATGGCTACACCGACACTGATCCGGTCAGGAAAAGCAAGTGGGGCAACAACGACGCGCTGAGCCAGGCTCGCGCCGAGGCTGTCCGCAAGTACCTTATCGGCAAGGGGATCAGCGAAGGACGCGTCAGCGCCGTCGGTCGCGGGTCGGCCAGCCCCAAGGCGACCAAGGCCCTGAGCCGCCGGGTTGAGATCGTCATCGTCAACTAACACGGCTCGCCCGTGATGAGCCCTAGCCCGAGGCCATAGTGGGTGGTCCCGTAGTTCCTTCAACGGATTTGAGAATCCATACACGCCGCTCCTTTTTCGGGGCGGCGTTTTTCTTGCCCATCGCAGGCCCCGCGATCCAGGTCCGAACGCTGTAACCTGATCTTGCCAACAAGGCATCACTCATCCGGCAATTGGGTGCGATTCTGTAGTTTTTCGCGCCGCTCGAATCTGTGTGGACTCGATACTCGAAGCGGTTAGCGACAAAGGGATTCGGCGTTCGCGAGGGTGAAACAGCCCAACATCCGTGCATCCCAGTGTTTCTAAGCCTACGCGGGGCGTCCCGCAGGGCAGGTTCTTTTCTTATGGAGTTAGCAGCATGAAGCGTTTCGACGTGGTCGTTGTGTCTTTGACCGGTTTGGCGGCGTTCGCGGGCTCGGCCTTCGCCCAGTGCGGCGGTTCTAACGAGGCATCCACCAAGCCCTCCCACAAGACCTCGCTGGTGGCCTTTGTGAATGAGCAGGCCGACAAGGACATCGTGGACACCGCGGTGGCTGCGGGCAGCTTCAAGACCCTGGCCGCGGCTCTGCAGGCCGCCGGCCTGGTGGACACCCTGAAGAGCAAGGGCCCCTTCACGGTCTTCGCCCCCACCGACGAAGCCTTCGCCAAGCTGCCCAAGGGGACCCTCGAAACGCTGCTGAAGCCCGAAAACAAGGCCAAGCTGGCCGCCATTCTCACCTACCACGTTGTGGCGGGCGAAGTGCTCGCCAAGGACGTCAAGACCGGGGCGGCGGTCACCGTCAATGGCCAGCGGATTGAGCTGGTTGCCAAAGATGGCAAAGTGACCGTCGACGGCGCCAAAGTCACCGCCGCCGACGTCAAGGCCAGCAACGGCGTGATCCATGTGATCGACACCGTCATCCTCCCCAGCGATCAGAACATCGTCCAGACCGCCATCAAGGCCGGCAGCTTCAAGACCCTGGCCACCCTCATCGAGAAGGCCGGCTTGGTCGACACCCTCTCCGGCCCGGGCCCCTTCACCGTCTTCGCCCCCACCGACGAAGCCTTCGCCAAGCTCCCCAAGGAAGTCGTCGCCTCGCTCCTCACCCCCGAAGGGAAGGAGAAGCTCACCAAGATCCTTACCTACCACGTCGTCTCCGGCCGCGTCTTCTCTGACAAGGTCGCGAGCAAGGGCTGGACCAGCGGCACCGTCAACGGCACCGAACTCACCAGCAAGGTTGAGGGTGGCAAGGTGCTCATCAACAACGCCACCGTCACCGGCACGGACATCGACGCCAGCAACGGCGTGATCCACGTGATCGACACCGTGCTGATCCCCAAGTAATCGCAATCGGCTGACCTCCTCCACACCCCGGAGCTGATCCGGTGGAGGTTTCTGAGGGGCGCAGGGTGAAGAGCCCGCGTCCCTTCTTCTTGATCGTGTCGTCTTTTACCAGGTGAGGGGCGGCCCGCACCCAACGAGCGGGATAACGTCATGGCAGTTCGAGTGGCGAAATCACGCGGTCTGGTCCGTCCGACAGGTGGGCGACGCTCGGGGCGTCGAGTCGGGCAGCGCCAAGCCCGTGGCTTGAAGCGTACCACCGAGAAAGTCGAGAAGCGTTCGCGAGTGGAAAAGCCGCTGCTTCATCGCGTGAACGAGGGTGACCCTGGGGCGATGCAGGAGTGCATCGCCAAGTTCGCCGGGCTTTTGTGGTCGCTGGCCCGGCGCGCCGGCTTCGGAGACGCCGAAGCCGAGGACGCCGTTCAAGAAATCTTCACCGAACTCTGGAAGACCGGGGCCCGCTTTGACCCCTCGATCGCCTCCGACACCGCGTTCGTGGCGACCATCGCCCGACGCCGCCTGATCGATCGCCGCCGTCGCCTTGGGCGCCAGCCCACCAGCCAGCCGATGTTGGCTGATGACGGCCTGCCCGCGACGATCATCCAACCCCGATCCGAACTGGGCGAAGAAGCCCTGAAGGCCGGCCAGGCCCTCGAGCAGCTCAGCCCAGAGCAACAACGCGTGCTGCGACTTTCCGTCTACGAAGGCCTCTCGCACGAACTCATCGCGCGCTCCACCGGGCTGCCCTTGGGAACAGTCAAGACCCACGCGCGGCGCGGGCTCATGCGCTTGCGGGAGATGCTCGCCCCCGGCACCAACGGCGCACCCGCCCAAGCGGAGGGCGGCAAGTGAACCCGAAGCCCCCTCTCCCCGCGGATGATCGGCTGCTCGACCTTCTCACCGAGCAAGCCACGCTTGGTCTTGACGAGCAGCACGCCAGCGAACTGCGCGTGCTGCTCTCCCGCTTTGGTCTGGCCGAAGAGGAAGCGTCGCTCGACAAGTGTGCCTCGGCTTACGCCCTGGCGTTTCTGGGCTCGCAGGGGCTGATGGATCCGCCCCCGTCGCTGCTTGCGAAGGTTCACTCCGCAGGCCGTGTTTGGTGCCAGTCCGTGCGCGACCAGCGCGCTGAACTGGCCTCGAAGCCCGTGCCTCCGCCTCTGACTTTCCCCCCCGCGGCTCCCGTTGTGGTTGTGCCCGCCCGGGGCATGCCCCGCTGGGCCCCATGGCTCGCCGCTGCAGCCGGGATCACCCTCGCCGCGATCGCCTGGCTCCCCACCGTTCTCAACACCAAGCCGACCAACCCCGTGGCGACTGTCTCAGACGACCCGGGCGTGGTACGCCTTGCCTGGGGCGATTGGGATAGCCCCGAACAGCCCGGCGTCACCGGCGAAGTGGTCTGGTCGGAGTCCAAGCAAAGCGGCTACATGAAGTTCGTCGGCCTCAAGCCCAACGACCCAGCCCAAGAGCAGTATCAGCTCTGGATTATCGACAACCGCGGGATGGAGCAGCGCATCAGCGGGGCCATCTTCAACGCTTCCGCCGGCGAGACCATCGTTCCGATCAAGCCGGGGATCGACGTCAAGCAGGCCGCGGCCTTCGCACTCACGATCGAAAAGCCGGGCGGGGTGTGGGTCAGCGACATGAAACGCCGCGTGGTGATCGCGGCCAAGAAGAGCTGATCGCTCGCGCGGCCCTTGAGTGGCATTCGAACGGATGAAATTCTATTGAACGACGCGACCGCTGGCATTCGGCGTTCGTTCCGGCCGCCAACGGATCGCGCATTCCAACGGATGCAGAGTCACAGATGCCCAATGCCGCGCTGACTACAGCAGCGGATTCTTGACGCCGTGCGTGTACACCGCCGTCGGGCTCATGTTGGGCATCGGGTTGTGCATCACATCGGTGAAGAGTTCGTCCATGCCGGGAGCCGGGGCGGCCTCGGCGAACTCCACCGCGTGCCTCACGATGTCCTTGATCTCGCTTTGCATCGCCATGAACTGCGCCTCGGTCATCGCCGGCGAGCCGTCGGCATTCTTGCGCTCAGTCATCAACTGAGACGCCAGGCGATCGATCGAGTCCTTCGCCTTGAACTGCTCGACTTCTTCCTTGGTGCGATACTTCTGCGGGTCGGACATGGAGTGCCCGAGGTAGCGATAGGTCTTGAGGTCGACAAACGCCGGCTTTTGATTCTCGCGGCACCAATCCACCAGGGGCTTGAAGCTGTCGTACAGGTCCACGACATCCAGCCCATCGATGATCTCGCCCCGAATGCCGTAGGCGTCGGCCTTTTTGGTCAGGTCTTCGGCCATGGTGGTGCCGCGGCTGATGGCCGTGCCCATGCTGTAGCCGTTGTTCTCGACGATGTAGATCACCGGGATGTCCCACAACCCCGCCAAGTTCATCGCCTCGTGCAGCGCGCCCTGATTCAGCGCCCCGTCACCCAGGTACGCCAGCGCGACCTTCTTCTTGGCCGGGCCGCCATTGACGCCCCGGTTCAGCACTTCCCACTCGTACCGGGCGGCGAAAGCCAGGCCCGTCCCCAACGGCGTCTGGGCTCCGACGATCCCGTGCCCCCCAAACATCCAGTGGGGCTTGTCGAACATGTGCATCGACCCGCCCTTGCCCTTGGCGCACCCGCTGATTTTGCCGAACATCTCGGCCATGCACGCGCCGGGGTCCATGCCGCGGGCCAAAGCGTGCCCGTGATCGCGGTACGCCGTGACGATCGGGTCATCCGGCTGGAGCGATTGAATCGTGCCGACGGCGGTGGCTTCCTGCCCGGTGTAAAGGTGGCAGAAGCCGCCGATCTTGGCCTGCTGATACGCCTGCCCGCAGCGATTCTCGAACTCGCGAATCAGGTACATGTCGCGCAACCAACCCACCAGCGTGGCGGGTGAGAGGGCATCGCGGGCGCGGGCGGACTGGGACATGCTCATGGGCGGCCTCGTGGTCGTGGTCAAGCGAAACCTCTTCGGCTACGCCGCCACACGGATGCGGCGACGAAAAGTTCGTGGTCAAACCATGCCCAACCAAAACCCAAGCAAAGACGGTTTGCCAGGGTCCCGGACGAGCGGCCCATACTAGGCCATGCGCGGGAGACCGGGGTGGCGGAGCGGGCCATCCCGAGCGAGGGACTACGAGCGGTCGTCGCGGACTCAAGAGAGCTCCGCACGCTTGGGATGTGCAATGCGAATCCCGAGATGTCCAGGGCCACCCCGTCCGAAGAGCAGGCACTTACGGCCTCGGCGTCTCTCCATTTCTCCGACTCCCCGCCTCTTCGTCTCTTCGTCACTTACAACTCAATCTCGGGATTCAACGCGTTCATCCCGGGCCTGCAAGTCGCGTTCTTGCGTCTGCCCGCACCGTGCCCAAGCAACCACACCGCCGCCCGCAATCGCGGATCGCCATCATCCAAGCCTCGCCCGACAGTCGCGAACGGCCCGAGGCCCACGCCGAATACCGATCACCGATGAAACTCAAATGTCCGGGGTGGCCCGGCGGTCCCCGCCGGTCGTCAGCATCTTCCTGTATTTATTCTATAGGCTTCGCCCGAGTTTAAGCTCGCCTCACCGAATGAGCTTCCCAATCTCGTAGCACGGGCTTCCAGCCCGTGTCTTCCGGTCCTTCTGCTTCATTCTGTGAGGGGTGCTAAGTGGCGACCCGCATGAGACACCAAAACCAACAACTGCGGCCAGCCGCCCAATAGCGCAGCTTGACGCTGCGACGAGACAGATAGTCGTAGTAAAACTCCAGGCGGGTCTTCTGAGCCGCGGCCGGGAGAGAGGATGTCGATTCCATCGCGAACAAGCGGTTTTCCCCGTCCCAGGTGTAGTTCCAAGAGCCGTCAGCGGTCAGGTTGCCGTCGGCATCGTAGGAGTAGGTCTCGGGGGTCTTGGGGATCGTCACCCAGCGGGTTTCTTCCGGGCCGGGGATGCCGTTGGTGTTGATGTCAACCGCGAGGTAGCATGGGTCGTTCGACGGACGGCTAGCGGACTCTCTCCTTGACAATTGCTACAGGCAACCCATACAAACGGTCCGCCCCGGGATCGGGGTCTAGCGGGTAGTTCCTATTTAGCTGTAATCGATCGCGATGCTCCACAAACCACTGTTCCATTTTTCTTAGATCGACATCGTTCCCAATCATCCCTGCTAAAGCTCTGTGAGCAGCACGCATCAAACACTCCGACGAGGACTTATCTTTTGCTTGCCGTATTGCATCAAATAGCACCTCGATGCCAGTAACACTACCGTCCTTGCCAAAACCGTCGGCCAACTCCCACTCAATGAGTTGAATTCCGTACTCTTCCGGACATCCGACTTCCAACAATCTCAGAACAAGAACTGCATCTTGTTGTGAAATGGCGTACAAAACAGCGTTTCGATGTATCGATCCTTGAAACGCCACAAGCTCGCGATCTGCTCCGTCATTCTCGTCTAGCTGCCAAGTTAGAAAGTCGATAACTACCTTAAACTCATTATGACTTGCAATGCTCTGCACGCTCGCAAATACTTCGCGATCCTTCATGTACCATCTGCTCTTCTCATCGGGAATCGCATCCCCGGCCGATTTCCAGTTCGTAAACGCGACCTGAAGCGCCGGCGGCACTTTTTCTACTCCGCTCGGACGAAGTCCCTGATTGCATCCAGTCACCGAAATTGGGCTCAGAAAAAAGGAGGCAAAAAGGAATGCAACGCGTATTCTCTGTAGTGCATTATTCATTACGGCTCTTCCGTACGATGGTCGAACACGCGTTGGCCAACCGTGGCCACGTCGATGAACTGAACAAAACTGGGATCCAGTCCGGGAATGTCGCTAATGGTCCATGGCAGGCCATTTGGATTGGCCTTCATTCGAGAGCCGTTGGTGCCGTCTGCATCAACAAGTGCGGTAAGCAAATCTGTCTTCCAATTGAGTTCGGATTTCGACTTCTTTGCCGGAAAACCCCAGTATGAATCGATCCCAGTCTTGACGACGTTCTCGGCCTTCCAAGGGCCGCCTCCGTAAAATATATTGTTTTTAATAATGGTACGGTCACCTACGTTGATCTGAGCAGCACTACCGACGGAGGTGGTCTTAGTAGGTGGAGCGCTGGTAGCAAATAACGCGTCATATTCGCCGCGGTTTAGAGTGTCCAAGGTGGCTTTAGCGAAGAGAATCTTTATCGCCCAGCCGCAATCTGGTGCATAAGGAGCACGACCGCCAAAGAAGCTCGGGATAGAGGTTTCTGTTAAACCTCCTCCGGTGCTGCCGAATGGCGCATTAAAGGTATTCGTACTACGGACTACGAGCCTACGAAGTCGCTTCTCATATTCGTACAGAATTGAATCCACCGAAACGGTCTTACCCTCTTCGACGGACGACGTCAAGCCGAGGTCAAGATCAATACCGAGGACCCACGCGTCCGCAGAGTTGTTCGTGATTAGTGATGCAAGACCACCAAGGGTGTCATTGCATTCAGCCTGTGCATGACCATAATAATTTCCCCAGCCGCCACTCCAAGTATCGGTGCGTTTCCAAAGTCCGAGAGTGTCAGTGCTGCCGATTGCATCGTTCGCCGTGAGTAAGTAAGTTCCCGGACCATCGCCTGTTCCAATCGGATCCCTATTCAACCACCGCCCGGTGCCCGGGTTGTAGTACCGGTACCCGTAGTACAGCAGCCCAGTCTCGGCATCGCTGTACTTGGTGCTGAACCGGTAGGCATTGGCGGCCAGGGCGGCGGCCGAGCCGCGGATGGTGAGGGTTTCGCCGAAGGGGCCGTACTCGTAGCCGGCGCTGATCGCTCCGGTGTCGTCGCGCAGGCTGGTCAGGTTGCCGTTGCCGTCGAAGTAGGCGTGGTGCGTGGCGTTGGTCGCGGCCAGGTACTCAAAGGCCAGGCCCCCGATGCCGCCGGCACCCTGCTCGCTGCCCGAGAGGTCCAGGCCCCAGGCGCAGGTGCGGACCTTGGCGTCGTTGCCGTTCAGCTCGGCGATCAGGTTCCAACCGTCCCACACGAACTTGCTGGTGTAGGAGAGGGCCCAGCCGACGGGAAGCGGATAGGTGCCGGAGGCAAAGTTGACTTGCGTGCCGGGCGACGAGTCATCGACCTTCATGTCCGTCGACGCGCCGCCGTCTTTGATGTCCAGTTGGGTGACGGTCACGCTATCGGTTGTGCCGCCGGTGCCACCGGTGCCGCCGCCCGAGGGCTTGTAGCGCAGCTTGACGCTGCGGCGAGACAGATAGTCGTAGTAGAACTCCAGGCGGGTCTTCTGAGCCGCGGCCGGGAGCGAGGATGTCGATTCCATCGCGAACAAGCGGTTTTCCCCGTCCCAGGTGTAGGTCCAAGAGCCGTCAGCGGTCAGGTTGCCGTCGGCATCGTAGGAGTAGGTCTCGGGGGTTTTGGGGATCGTCACCCAGCGGGTTTCTTCCGGGCCGGGGATGCCGTTGGTGTTCACGTCCACGCCTTCGTAGCGGGAAATGATGGTGTTGTCCCATGTGAAGTAGGGCTCGGCGCCCGCGATCGCGTGATGCCGCCTGACGGCATTCGCTCGACTGTTGTGACTGCGTCACACTCCCGCGCGAGGCACCAGTTGCGCTTCGCGACTGGTGGCAGCCCAACCAAAGCTGCGGCCACCCGCCCATGTTCCTGCGGAACTTTGTCTCCCCCCTTCCATCCGGGGATTCGCTGCGCTCATCCCGGGCGTGCGGCCCTCTTTCTCATGTCAGCCACCTTCCCCCATCCACGCGCACGATCTCGCCCGTTACGTACCCCGCCTCCAGCGCCAGCCATCTCACGGCCCCCGCTGCGTCCTGCGGCGTTCCCGCTCGCTCCAGGGGGATGCGCCTGGTGTATTTCTTCTGCGACTCCAGATCGCTCTCCTCGCCACTCTCGGGCCATGCGACGACGCCCGGCGCGACGCCGTTGACGCGCACCTGCGGGGCCAGGTCGCGCGCCAGGCACTGAACCATCTCGACGAGCGCCGCTTTGGACATCGAGTAGGCCGCGAAGTCCTTGCGGGGGCGACCCATCGAGTGAATGTCCACCATCGCAACCACCGCGCCGCCCCCCGGCAGGGTGCTGCCGGCCAGCAGAGGGCCTAGCCGCGCGGTGAGCAGCAAAGGGGCCAGGGCGTTGACGCGATACTGCGTGATGGCGGCGTCTGGGGTGAGGTCCGCCAGTGGAGACGGGTCATACACCGAGGCATTATGCACCAGCACATCCAGACGCTTGAGCGTGTCGGCACGCTCCGACGCGAAGGCCTCCACCGCGTCGCTGTCGGCGAGGTCCAGCCGGAAGAACGATGCGGTGGCCCCCAGCGTCGCCAACTCCTTGGCCAGCGAGATCGCGTCCTCCTCGCTGGCGTTGTAAGTAAACAGCACGTCGCACCCCTTGCGGGCGAACTCCAGCGCGACCGCCCGACCGACCCGCCGGGCGGCCCCGGTGATGAGCACCAGCGGGCGCGGGCTCGTGTTGGGGGGCGCGAGCGGGATGGGCCCGGCATCCGACGGCTGCGAGGCACCCCCGTCGACCTTGTCGATCGTGAGGCGCCGAGCGGATTCCTCCCAGGGATCGACCTTCGGCATGGCCGCGACTTGACGCTCGGCCTCGCGATCGAGCCTCGCCTGCCTTTCGCGCTGGCGGCGCAGATATACGCGAAAGAGGAGGGCCCCCACCACCGACGCCACCAGGATCAGCACCACGATCAGCAGCAGGGGCCACACCTGCAAAATCGTCTGCTTCTGGGCATCGGAAAGGGGTTGGCGTGACTGGGCTTGGGCGGTCTGGAAGAAAAGGCCAGCGTCAAACATGCAGGCAATATATCGAAGACGAGGAGACCAAGCCGCGAACCCAGGGGTCAACGCCGGAGCTGCGAGGCAAGCATCATCGTCGGGCCGATTTTGACCAGGCCCGGGTCTTGGCCCAGTTCGCGCAGCGCGGCCTGCAGTTCGGCGTTGGTCGCGACCCGCACCGGCACGCCAGCGGGCACGGTGGCGCGGGCGAGAATCGTCGGGTCGTCGTGAACAATGGTGACGATCACCCGCGAGACAGGTGGAGGAATCGGCACCAGGTCGGTCGGGCGGGCGGGAGCGATGGTGGGAGCGGGCTTGGATGCACCCCCTGCGTCCTGCGCCAGTTGCAGCGCGGGCTCTGAAGTGCTCCCGGGGATTGCCGGCTTGGGTCCGGTGGGCCCCGGGGAGATGGAGCGGGGTATCAGCGGGACTGCCACGAGAAGCGCGAGAAGGGCGATACCGGCGCCAATGGCTGCGGCCTTTCGCCGCTGGCGGCGTTGGCCACGCTGGGCAACCACGGGGCGCAGCGTTTCGAGGAGGACCTCCCGGCGCGCCTGGGCGTGCGGGCTGAGGCGCTGGTCGCGAGGTTCAGCGTCTTGCTTCATGGCATCACATCCCGCGTCAGGGCTCGCAGTCTCGCCAGGGCGCGGCGAACTCGCCCGTGGGCAACATCGGCCGAGAACCCGACGCTGCGCCCGGCCGCCGCCAGTGTCGCCCCGCCTGCCAGGCGCTGCATGAGCAGCTCGTAGTCGTGGAGCGGGAAGGTGTGAAGGTGCTCGCGCAGCCAGGCTAGGCGCGGGTCGGGCGAATCCGGGCGGGAAGCGGCAGGGACGATGTTTTGCTCGCGGCGTCGCCGCCGGGCGTCGGCCTTCATCGAGTCGAGCGCGAGTCGCAGGGCGACCTTGCTGAACCACGCGACCAGTTGTGGCTCGGCGTCGAGGATCGGGATGGACTTGGCGGCCTTGAGCATGGTTTCCTGGGTGACATCGAGGCAAAATGACTCATCGCGTCCGGTGGCGGCCATGCTGAGGGCGAGCACGCGCGGGAACCACTGGCGATAGAGAGTTTCAAAGGCAGCGACGTCGCCCTGAGCGACGGCGCGCGTGAGCCGATGAACCTCGTCGGCGGGGGCCATGACGCCTCCCGGGTTACTTGGTGGGGGCGTCGGGAGTGTTGCCAGCGCCGGGCGGGTCGGATGGAAAATCGCGATACGAGTCACACCCGAACTCCTTGGCGAGGGCTTCAAGTTGCTGGGCGATTGCGTCGTCGGTCCATACACGGAGCGACGATTTGTCCGGCGCCAACTGGCTGCCCGCGACACGGTCGGGACTGGCGACCTCGACAGTGTGCACGATCTGCTGAAGTTTGGCAAGGTTGTCGGGAGAAATTGCGTCGGTTTTCATAAGCAGGACGACCCAGGACTCGGGAAAGCGCTGCTGCATCGCGGCCTGCATAGCGAGGATGCTTCGCTGAGTTTGAAGTGCGTGCAGCCTTGCGGTTCTTTCGTCAATTTGCGTTTGTCTCTTTTCGAGCATTGCCTTGGCTTGGTTACCTTCGGGGAGAGATGCATCGAGCTTTTTCTTTTGCTCGACCAACTCGCTCAGTTGGTTCGACCATTGAGCGATCTGGGAATCCAAAGCTTGCACCTGCATATCCAGTTCGCTTTTCGCTCTGTTCTTTGCTCGCTGCGCGTCCTGTCGCCCTTCGCGCACCCGGGCATCCTGATGGAGTGACTGGAGGGTCTCACGGACCACGCTGAGTTGATCGAAAGTTCCCCGCACGATGAGGAGTGCGGCCTCGGGGTGGAACTTAACCTCTGCGGGTGGCCCGTCGGTCTCGGACGCCAGATCGAGGGCGGCCTGCACAGCGCTCAGAACGGTTTCGGGGCGCATGCCGCCGGTCGTGCCCTCGGACCCTGGCTCTTGGAGGAGCTCGCGCACCGAGTTGACGCTGACCTGCGATTCGATTGTGGGATCGCTTGCGGCGGCGCTTTGGTTGGGCTGTTTCGGGGTGTTTCGACGAGTGCCTGAAGGTTCGAGGTTGTGGCGGTAGTCGACGCCGAAGGCGGGTTGGCCGGCCGGGGTGCGGATCTGCCCGGTGTACACGCCAAGCTGTTGGATGAGCCAGTCGCCACCATCTCCGTTGGTGGCGGCCTTGATGGCGGCGACCGCAGTGAAGACCTCGGCGTCCTCCAGCTCGATGGAAGCGAGCTTGACTTCACGCGCCGAAGGGGAGAGCACGATGTTGACTGGGAATGACGCGGAGGCTTTGAGGGCGGCGATGTACTCAGAAGCTGTGCCGCCCGGGAACTTCACGGTTAAGGTCAGCTCGGGGGCGCCTTGCTCAGGGGCGCTCTGGCCTGCTGCGGCTTGCGACGGAGAGTCGGCGGGAGGGATCTGGGCCAGGGCGAAGCCGGTGGTCAGAAGGGTCGCGGTCGCCACGGTCACCATATTTGCCCGACGATGATTTGCACCGAACATGCGTGCCTCCTTTGGTTCAGAGCGTCTGTGTGAGTCCCCGTATTTGACGCATCAGAACGACGCCGAGGTCGGGTTTCGGCGCGCATCGCCCGGTTTTGGCGCGCCAAGTCGTCGATGCGGGCGCAAGTGGTTGGCCACCCGGACCTTCGCGTTGCTCAGGTCCGGCGTCGGGGATCACAACTGCGCGCGCCTCAATCAAGCCTTGGTTCGCCAGCATCCCCCACCCCGTCTACCCTGCCTCCATGCACTTTGACGCACATCAACCCGTGATCGCCGATCTTGAGGCGCGGATCTTGACGATCCGCGACTCTCTTTAACTACCCGGCCAAGGTTCAGCTTCTCAGAGACTTGGAAGGTGAGATGGGCTCGGAAGGGTTCTGGAACAGCCAGGACCGCGCCAAGAAGGTCGTTTCTTCGGTCAAGACGCTGAAGGCCCAGATCGACCCGCTCACCAACCTCGCCAAGGACTTTGAGGATGCCAAGGTGGCATACGAAATGTCCAAGGAAGGCGGCGACAAGGACCTCTTGGCCGAGGCCGACGCCCAGCTTTTTGAGCTTCGCAACCGGATGGAAAAGGTCGAGCTGCGCTCGCTGCTGTCGGGCGAGCACGACACGCGCAACTGCTTCCTGACCATCAGCGCGGGTGTGGGCGGCACCGAGGCCAACGACTGGGCCGAGATGCTCTTTCGCATGTATCTCTTCTACTGCGAGAAGATGGGCTTTGAGGTCGAAGAAGTCGACAAGGGCTTTGGCGCCGATGTGGGGATCGACTCGGTGACGCTGCACATCAAGGGACCTTTGTGCTTTGGGTATTTGAAGTGCGAGCGAGGGTCGCACCGGCTGGCGCGGGTGTCGCCCTTTAACGCGCAGGGGAAGCGGCAGACGAGCTTTTGCACGGTGGAAGTGACGCCCGAGTTTGAGGATGTGGACGTGCAGATCCCCGACACTGAGGTCGAGGTGACGCCGTTTGTGCGGGCGAGCGGGCCGGGCGGGCAGAACGTGAACAAGGTGGCGAGCGCGGTGCGGGTGGTACACATTCCGACGGGCATTCAGGTGGTGGCGAGCACGTTCCGGGACCAGCCGCAGAACAAGGCGCAGGCGTTGCGGGTGTTGCAGGCGAAGCTGCAGCAGTTGGCGGAAGACAAGCGGGAGCAGGAGATCGCCGCGGCTCAGGGGGGCACGCTGGCGCAGGGCTGGGGGACGCAGATTCGCAGTTATGTTTTCTACGACAACCGGGTGAAGGACCATCGCACCGGGCACGAAAACAGCGATTACGAAGCGGTCTTGCGGGGCGAGCTGGCACCGTTCATCGATGCGGAGCTCAAGCGGCGGCGGCTGGAGCGGGAGAAGGTCAGGAAGTAAGATCGTGTCTTGGTGACCCCACTGCGGGGTGTAGGGGCCTGATTCATGCTTCGAGGCTTGAAGGCACACCGCTCTGGAGAGCGGTGCCACCTGGGGGCGGACGACCTGGGGGCGGTACGACCTAGGAGCGGAGCTAGCCAAAGCCCGGAGCCACGCATGAGCGCGATGCTGAAGAGCCGGTTGTGGTCGATGGGCTTTGCGCTGGCACTCCTCGGGCTGGCGTGGTGGTATCTGAAACTGCACCCGGTGCTGGGCGGGAGCATCGCCGGGGTGATTGTGCTGTCGCATCTGCTGCCGGCCAAGTGGGATGACTTTGGAAGCGGCATCGGCTTTGCGATTGTCGCGTGCGTGGTGTACTTTTACTTTGGCAATCAGACGCAGGCCCTGCTGCTGGGGGCGATCGGGGCGTTCTATCTCTTTTCGGGCGTTCGGGCGCTGCCGCGAACTCCGCAGCGGTAGGTGGCTGAGCGCCGGAGCCTGGCTGGGGCGGATGGGAAGCAGATGGGGAAGGACACAGGCCGGAAGCCTGTGCCACGAGACGGGGTAGAGCTGCGGTTGCGTGAACACGAGCGCGAGCCGTGCTCACGATTGGGACAGGCGATCACTTCCCCAGACGGGCCACGAGTTCTTTGGCGCCGGGGACGGCCAGCATCTCGGCCCGCTCGGCGAGGTCTTTGGCTTGGGCGAGGTCGCCGGCTTTTTCGAGCCAGATGGCAGCCTGAAGGGTCGAGAGGCCGTCGGCGCCGTCGGTCTTGATCTTGGCGAGGTAGACGGCGGCGGCGTCGGCGGGGCGACCCATGATGCCGAAGCACTCAGCCTGCAGGAGGTCCACGCCCGGCTCGCGTTTGGCCGCTTCGTCCAGCCCCACCAGCAAGTCGAGGGCTGCTTCGGGTTTGCCTTCGCGTTTGAGGGCGCGGGCTTCGATGAGTCGCCAGACGGTGACGCGGGGCTCGAGCTCGCGGGCCTTTTTGGCGTGCTGCTGGGCTAGGCTGAGTTTGTTCTGGCGCAGGGCGATCTCGGCGAGCGAGCCCCAGACGATGGCGGCGTCGGGGTTGAGCTTCGCGGCCAGGAGCAGGTTGGCCGCGGCTTGGTCGAGGTGCTCTAGCTTCATCTGCACCTGGGCGAGGAACATGGGGGCGCGAAAGTCGGTCGGGCGCTTGGTCATGGAAGCCTGGTAGTGCTCTTCGGCCCGGTCGAGCTTGCCGGCGGCACTTGCGGCGCTCCCGGCGGCGAACTCCAGATCCGCATCCCCGGGTGCGCTGGCCAGGGCTTTTTCGTAGATCGCGTATGCCTCTTCGGAGCGGCGCTGCGAGGCCAGCAAGTCCCCCAACTGGGAGTAGAGGCGTTGCTCGGTGAGATGCTCGGCGATCGCCCCGCGCAGCAATGCCTCGGCCTGCTTGACCTCGCCCCGGCGGATGAGTTCCTGGGCGGCATTCTGGAGGGTGTCGATCTTCGCTGAGTCGGCGCTGGCTTGGGGTGGGCCAGCGGGCCCCGGGGCGGGTGTGGGGTTGGGGGTAGAAACCCCGCGCAAGCCCACGACGACGAGAAACCCGGCACCGACGAGGGTGATGGCCAGGGCTGAGAGGATGGCCGGGCGGGCCCCGCCCCGGCGGGAATGTGCTGGCGTGGGAGGATGGATCATGAGAGTGCCCCAGAGGACCGGGCGTACACTGGGCAAATGTCCCAGAACGACGCCCTACAACCTGATTCTGCCGAACTTCCCAAACAGTATCGGCCAGCCGACCACGAACCGAGAATTTGGAAGGCGTGGACGGAGGCGAAGGCCTTCCACGCCGATCCGGGTCGGGTTTTGCGAGGGGAGGCGCTGCCGTACTGCATTTTGATCCCGCCGCCGAACGTGACGGCGGCGTTGCACCTTGGGCACGCGCTGAACAACACGCTGCAGGACATTCTGGCGCGGGCCCACCGGATGCGCGGGTTTGAGACGCTGTGGATGCCGGGGACGGACCACGCGGGGATCGCGACGCAGGCAGTGGTCGAGAAGCGGGTGATGAAGGACGAGAAGAAACGCCGCACGGACTTTTCGCGCGAGGCGTTTGTCGAGAAGATTCAGGCCTTCAAGGACGAGTACGAGGCGGTGATCACCAATCAGCTCAAGGCGATGGGCTGCTCGTGCGACTGGGATCGGCAGCGCTTCACGATGGACGAGGTGTGCGCCAGCGCCGTGCGGGAGGCGTTCTTTCGGCTCTTTCGAGACGGGCTGATTTACCGGGGCAAGCGCCTGGTGAACTGGGACCCGGCTTTGCAGACGGCGGTGGCCGACGACGAGTGCTACGACGAGGAGATTGACGGGGCGTTCTACTACCTGCGCTATCCGCTGGTGCACACGGTGCCGGGCGCGGGGGAGGACCCGCAGCCGGTGACGTGGGACGAGCTGGCGGCCCGGGGCTATCCGGGCGCGGAGGAGCACGCGGGCGACGCGCCGGCATGGGTGACGGTGGCGACCACTCGCCCCGAGACGTACCTGGGCGACACGGCGGTGGCACTCAACCCGCACGACCCGCGGGCGAAGGCGCTGCGGGGGATGTTTGTGGAGTTGCCGCTGGTGGGAAGGGTGATCCCGATCATCGAAGACGCGTATGTGGTGCTGCCGGAGCGCTACGCGCGCACTGAAGAAGAAAAGAACGACCCGAAGGCGGCGATGGCCACCGGGTTTTTGAAGGTGACGCCCGCCCACGACCCCAATGACTATGAGCTGGGCCAGCGCCACAGAGGGGCGATCGAAGCTGCTGGCGTTCAAGTGCTGACCAACATGTTGGCCCCCGACGGGCGGGTGTCCGACAAGCACGGCTGGAGCGACGTGGGCGATGCGCACATCTTCGTGGGAAAGAAGCGCGAAGAAGCCCGCAAACTGGTGAAGCAGGAGTTCGAAGCACGCGGGCTCTTCGAAGGCAGCAAGCCCCATCGGCACAGCGTGAAGCACAGCGATCGCAGCAAGGCAATTATTGAGCCGTATCTGAGCGATCAGTGGTATGTGAAGGTGACCGACCCGAGGATGGCGCAGGCGGCGAACGAGGCGCTGGTGGCTCCTGCTTCCCGTGGCACGGGCTTCCAGCCCGTGTCCTCCCCCTCTTCGCATCCCAATCCCTGGTCCGGCCACGCCCCCGTCACTTCCTCCATCCACAAGCACACTCGAAATCTCCCGCACTGGCAACACGGCGGGAGCACGTACTTTGTGACCTTCAAGCTCGCGGCCGGCGAGCTAACGCCAGCAGAACGTGACCTTGCACTCGCGGCATGCAAACACTGGGATGGTGAACGCATTGAGTTGCGTGCCGCCGTCGTCATGCCCGATCATGTCCACCTCATTCTCACCCCATTCGAACAAACCCCCGGGGTGTGGCATGACCTCGCGGCCATCGTACACAGCATCAAGTCGTTCTCTGCAACCCAGATCAACAAATCGCGTGGTTCCACAGGATCGCTATGGCAAAGCGAGTACTTCGACAGAATCATCCGCGATGATGAACATGGGGAGACCCTGAGCTATGTCCTGGGCAACCCGGAAGCCGCCTCCCTGGTTGAGTCGTGGCGAGACTACGTGTGGACATTTGTGCCACCTGAGACTTTGCAGGGACGTGTTCGATTTCAAGATCGCTGGATCGGAACGGCAGGTGCAGAGGTAGTAGGGGAAGAGGGAAGACACGGGCTGGAAGCCCGTGCCACGAGGAATGGAAGGGAAGAAGCCGCGCCGCTCACCTTCTTCCCCGCCCGCTACGCCAAGACCTACGAGCAGTGGCACGACGGGATTCGAGATTGGTGCATCAGCCGCCAACTTTGGTGGGGGCATCGGATTCCGGTGTGGCGGATCGATCTAACCAAGCACACTCCATCTCAAGAACTGCTTGAAAAGCTCTTTGATTGGCGGGAGTCGAACCTTGTTTGGTTTGAGGGACGATCGTCCGAGGACTTCACGGGAAAACACGACGATTTCTATGTCTGCCTCGCAGTTCCCAATGACAAGATCATCGGTCAGTTGGGAGAATCCGGCTTCACCCAAGATCCCGACGTCCTCGACACCTGGTTCTCCTCCGCCCTGTGGCCGCTTTCCACGCTGGGCTGGCCCGATCCGGAGGCCGCCGCGGAATTCACGCACGATCCTTCCATGAAGGACCTGCTGGCCGCCTTCAACCCCACCTCCACCCTCTGCACCGCGCGCGAGATCATCACCCTATGGGTCAGCCGCATGGTGATGTTCAACCGCTACTTCCTCCCCGAAGCCTGGCCTCCTTCCACCCCTAATGCCCAGTGCCTAGTGCCTAATGCCTCCGGCTTTGGTCGCGGCCCCGTCCCCTTCCGCGACGTCTTCATCCACGCCGTCATCCAAGATGGCGAAGGCCGCAAGATGTCCAAGAGCCTGGGCAACGGCGTCGACCCGCTCGACATCATCGCCACGCACGGCAGCGACGCCATGCGCTTCACCCTCTGCCAGATGACCACCAACACCCAGGACGTGCGCCTGCCCGTCGTCAAAGACCCCAGCGGCAAGAACACCAGCCCCAAGTTCGACCTCGGGCGCAACTTCGCCACCAAACTGTGGAACGCGGCCAAGTTTGCGATGACCATCCTGAGCGCCAATCCCGCGCCGCTGGAGCCCCCGACTCGCAAGTCGCTCACGCTGGCGGATCGGTGGATGCTGTCGCGCCTGGGGGCTGCCATCGAGACGTGCGACAAGGCCCTCGCCGATTACGAGTTCAGCGTGTACGCCCAAACGCTGTATTCGCTGTTGTGGAACGACTTCTGCGACTGGTACCTGGAAGCGATCAAGCCGAGCGTGGCTTCGAACCCCGGTACGCGCTGCGTGCTGCGCTCGGTGCTCGATGCGATTCTGCGCCTGCTGCACCCGGTGATGCCCTTCGTCACCGAGACCATCTTCGAAGCCCTCGCCAAGTTCCCGGGCGCGACGCCGACGGGCCTGACGCTGACGCCGCCGCGCAAGGCCGGGCTTTTGTGCCTCGCTGGCTGGCCGCTCGCCGACGCCACCCTGCACGATGCCCACGCTGCGGAGCAGTTTGAGAAGATGCGCATGCTGGTGAGCGCGATTCGCGAAATCCGGGCCCAGCACAATGTGCCGTTCAAGCGAAAAATCACGCTCCATCCGCCCGCCGGCATGGCGATTATTCCCTCGGCGGACCTCACCAGCACGCTGGCGGGGCTGGAAGCGGTGTCGCACGCCGCCCCGGCTGGACCGAGCGTGACGTTCATCGCCGACACGCACGAGTATCGCCTGAGCAACCTGGCGGACGAAGTGGACGAGGGTGCGGAAAAGTCGCGCCTCTCCAAACTGGTCGCCGATCTCGACAAGTCCATCGCCACGCTGGAGGGTCGCCTCAACAATCCTGGGTATGCACAGAAGGCCCCGCCCAACATGGTGCAGCAGACCAAGGACCAGTTGACGAAGGCCCAAACCGAGCGGGCCGCGGCCGCCGCCGCCCTGGCGGCGCTGACATGAGGCGTCGTCGCACGCTGACTGTGACCCGGAGCTTCGCCGAGCGTCAGCTCCGGCGTCGGGTCTACGGGATTCTCAGTCTTCTGCTCCTGCTTGGCGGCTGCGCTTCCGATCCCTCACCGCAAATCGGCGAAGTCTCTCCCGCCCCGCCGCCGACCACCGCCTCACCCGGAGCCGCGGCCCCCGCCCACGTCATCAGTACCGAGGCGTGGACCCTCGAAGGCAAAACCGGCCAGCTCATCACCACCCCCCACTACCGCATCTTCACCACCATCGAGAAGCAGTACATCCTCGATCGCCTTCCCCTCTTCATGGAGGCGGCGCTGGCCAACTACACGACGAGCCTGGAAGACCTGCCCGCCCCCCGGCAGGCGCTGGAGACATACTTGCTGGCGACGCGCCCGCAATGGACGCGGGTGACGCAGCGGGTGATGGGCGATCAGGCGGAGGTGTACCTGCGGATCCAGCGTGGCGGGTTCGCGGCCAACGGCAAGGCGATTTTGTACGACATCGGCCCGCGCGACACCTTCGCGATCGCGGCGCATGAAGGGTGGCACCAGTACTCGCAGAGCACCTTCCGCACGCCGCTGCCCACCAGCCTGGAAGAAGGGCTCGCGACGTACATGGAGGGGTTTCGCTGGCTCCCGGGGAGCGGGCCGACGCCGGCGTTTCTGCCGTGGGCCAACCTCGAACGCTTCGAGCAGCTTCGGCAGGCTTCGATCGAACAAAGGCTGCGGCCACTGGACGAGGTGCTGCTCTCAACGCCTCAAGAACTCCTGAAGGACAATCCCGACGCCGCGCTGAACTACTACGCGCAGGTCTGGGCGCTGATTCACTTTCTGAATGAAGGTGAAGAGGGGGCGTATCGCGGGGCGCTGCGAAGCATGCTGGCGGATGCCGCGAGCGGAGAGTTGATCGGGAAAATCCGGGCCAAGCACGGAACGCGAGCGGCGAGCCTGTACGCGCTGCGGCGGTCGGGGGTCGATTTGCTGGAGCTCTACACCACCCGCAATGCTCGCGAGCTGGACTCTGGTTATCAGGCGTTTATTGCGACGGCGGTGCGAGTGGGGGCCAAGCAAGCGATTGTGCAGGGCCGGAGCCCGATGCCGGTGGCTGAGCCCGGGCAGGGAAACCTCCGCTAACCGGGCACCGAACGTCCTATAACGATAGAAAACGCACCGAAAACGGTTTTTCTAGGGGTTTTGGTTGCGTTGCTGGCGTGGCGCAGTATGCTGTGAAAGGCTAGGAGAGAGTGCACCTTAATCGTTTGGGTGCCAGCCGATTCAAACCCGCGGCGGAAGCTGCGACTGGTTGACACAGGAGATAGAGACAGATGAAGATTTCCATGATCGTCGGGGCGTCCGCGCTTGCGCTGGCCGCCGGTATGGCCAACGCCCAGGTCAACGGCCAGTACAAGGCTGCCTACGGCGCCCCGCTGGCGCTGCAGACCAACGGCACAGGCTTCGGCAACGCTGCGGGTGGCGATGCCTTCTTCGCCGGTGGCTCCGAACTGGACGGCCTCTACGCCTACCAGTCGGGCGGCAACCTCAACCTGCTCTTCACTGGCAACCTCGAAACCAACTACAACAAGTTCAATGTGTTCATCGACAACGGCTCCGGCACCGGCCAGAACCAGCTCGACAGCTCCACCTTCTTCGGGCTCAACGGCAACCTCAGCGGGCTGCGGTTTGACACCGGCTTCGCCGCGACCCACTATCTGTCCGTCACTCATGGCGGCGGGCAGAGCACCTCGAACGGCTACGGCCTGTTCGTCAACGCCGGTCGCGTCGCGGCCGTGGGCGGCAACGCTGTCGATGGCGACTACCTCGGTGGCAACGACGGCACGACCAACGGCGTCCTCACCGGCTTCGGCGGCAACAACTACTTCAACGCTCTGGTTGCCGTGAACAACAGCAACGGCGCGGGCGTGGATGGCTCGGGCTTGGGCTCCGGCCCCGCGGGCGTCCTCACTGGCATCGAAATCCAGATCCCCCTCTCCTCGCTGGGCGTCGCCAGCATCAACGGGCTGAAGATTTCCGCTTTCATCAACGGCCAGAACTTCGACTACCTCTCTAACCAGGTCCTCGGCGGCTTGGCCGCGGGCACGGGTAACCTCGGCAGCGACGGCACCGGTGCAGGCACCGGCAACGTCGCGGGCATCAACTTCAACAACTTCGCGGGCGAGCAGTTCGTTCGCATCCCCGCCCCCGGCGTCGCGGGCCTGATGGGCCTGGCCGGGCTGGCTGCGGCTCGTCGTCGTCGCGCCTAAGTCTTCGCTCGGTTCGTAAGTCTCAATACCCCGTGCCGCAAGGTGCGGGGTGTTTTTGTTTTGGCATTCGGCATTCGTGATTCGGCATTCGTTGAGAAGTCATGCACGAACGGCGCCGCTGGCAATCTCGGGAATCGCACCCCGCGGACCCCGAAAGAAATGACACCAAAACCGATTGCCGAATGCCGAATGCCGAATGCCGAATGCCGGTTGCCGAACGCCGAACGCCGAACGCCGAATGCCGATTGCCGAATGCCGACCGTCGGCGCTCGATCTATTCGCTGACTTTCTCGGGCTGGACCGGGCTGGGGGGCACGCCCAGGTAGGTGAGGCAGCGTTCCATAATGCGCCGGGCGGCCGGGCCGGCTGCGGCGGAGCCATAGCGCAGGTTGCGCGGGCCCGGACGCGGGCCTGGATCATCGATGATGACGAGCAGCACCAGGCGTGGGGCCTCGGCGGGGCCAGCCGCGATGAAACTCGAGTTGAACTGGTCTGGAAAGTACCCCACACCCGGGTATGGCGACCGCATGCCCTTGGGGCCGCTGAGCGGGATTTCTGCCGTGCCGGACTTGCCAAACATGCGATATCGCCATCCCCCTTCGGGCACGGGTTCGCGCCGGGCGACCATTCCCTTTTCCATGTTGTCGACGACGCCGCACATCGGGTCGCGGGTGAGGATCGCGATCTCCTTGGGGAGCACGCGGTAGATCACGCCTTCGCTTTCGCCGGGGCTCAGGGCCGTCAAGCGGAGTCGGGGCAGCGTGCCGGCCAGTTCTCCCTCGCGTGCGAAGGCGCTGAAGGCCCGCACCATTTGCACCGGGGTGACCGACACCTCGTGGCCGTAGGGCACTGAGGTGTGCGTGAAGAGGTTCCAATCAGCCAGTCGCGTGACGATGCCCGAGGCCTCGCCGGGGTAAGACTTTCCGGGGACGCCCAACCCGGTGCGTTTGCCAAACCCGAATCGGAGCACGGCATCGTGAAGCTGGGCGGGGGAGAGTCGGGCGGCCCCCTTGATCATGCCGATGTTCGATGAGTTGGTGAGCACGTCGTGCCAGGTCATCGTCGCTCGCTTGGTGACGTCCTCGATGTAGCGTGCGTGGCTGCCCAGGCGCATGGTCCATCGCCCACTCTCGGTGTCGATCACCTCGTCAACCTTTACAAGTCCCAGCTCGGTGATCGTCGACCAGACGAAGGGCTTGAAGGTCGAGCCGGGCTCGTAGATGTCTTCGATGCAGCGGTTGCGGGCCAGGGCGGGGTGGCTACGGCGGGTTTCTTCATCTCGCACGATCGTGCGATAGCGGCGGGGCGGCAGTTCGCCCCTGGGCTTCTGCTTCGCCGGTGCTGCCTTGCCATTGACTTTCTTCGGCACCGGTTCCCACGGGAAGGGCACAAGGTCGGGCAAATCACGCACGATGTCGACCATCGCCAGGATCTCGCCGGTGTTGGGTTCAGCGATCACCAATCGCCCGCCCGCGGCGTTCTGGGCGTCTACCTGGGCTGCCAGTTCTTCGTAGCCGATGCGCTGAAGCTCCAGGTCGATGGACAGCCGCACGTCGTGCCCCGGGACTGCGGGCTGGACCGAGCCGGGCTCCATCCACAAGGGGCGACCGTTGGCATCGCGCACGTACTTGAGCGAACCCTTGGAACCGATCAGCGCGGATTGGAGCATGCTCTCCAGGCCGATGGGCCCGATATCTTCGAAGCCCACCTTGCCGACAATCGATGCGACCTCGTTCCCACCCGGATACTCGCGGACGGGGCGTTTTTCGATGATCACGCCTTTGAGCTTGAGGTCGCGCACGGCCTGCACCTGCGAGGGGGTGATCACTCCCGTGAGAGGCAGATAGCGGATTGGGCCGGTGGGCT
>JAKFUN010000032.1 GCA_021732675.1 Phycisphaerales bacterium | reverse complement strand
GACATCGTCCCGTTGGCCGGTGCCGTCTTCGCGACGGCCTCGGGCCGGGAGGTCGGCTCGCGTTTGGCGATCGATTGGGGAGCCTGGCGCTGGGCGGCTCGCTCAATGCCCGCCTTGGGCTTGGCTGCCCGCGTCGGTTTCGCGACTTTGCTCACTCTGGCGATCTTGCTCGATCTGCTCGTCTTGGTCTTCTTGGTCGCTTTGGTCGCTGTGGCGGCTTTGCTTCCAGTCGCGGTCCTGCCCGCCTTGGTGGCGATCGGCCGCTTCGCGAGCGACTTGGCAGCCTTTGGGGCAGCCTTCTTAGCAACCTTCTTGGCAACCTTCTTCGCGGGTTTGGTGCCAGCACCAACCTTCCGGGTCAGGCCCTTGGGCGCAGGCGAAACCCGCCCCGCCATCTTGGCAAGGGCCTTGGACTTCTTGACCGCGCCCTTCTTCTTGCCTGTGGCCTTGCGGGTGGTGGTCGTCGTACGTGCGGCTTTCTTTCGGTTCTCTGCCATGAGCCTCAAGGTTAGCAAGCCTCAGAGCCCCAAGGCGGCCTTCGCGGGCTTCGACCAAAACTACTTTGCCTAGCTCCCGTGGTGTTCAGGGACGGACCATCGCAGTCTGGGCTCGCCCCGCCAGGAACTCATCCCCAGAGCGTCGCCTGGCTCATGGCCCTTGCCGCTGGCCGCACCACCGGTAGCCGGGCGGGCTCGCCCGACGTCACCAGCGGAATATGGTCCGTTGGGGTGTCGTGGCGCGAGATCGAGAGTGGCAAGGGGCAGCCGTCAAACGCGGCCCGGGCCGCGTCGGGCGTGTTGCACTGGCGCGAGAGGTGCAGGAGCACGATGTGCCCGCGCGGGGCGATGCGAAACGCCAGCTCGGCAGCCTGCTGATTGCTCAGGTGCCCCCCGCCCCCCATGATCCGCCTCACCAGATACGCCGGGCGTCCCGAAGCCTGCTGCATCACGGGGCAGTAGTTGCTCTCCAAGGCCAGCACGTCCACGCCCGAGAGGTGGCTCGCCAGTTCGTCGCTCGGGCGCCCGACGTCGGTGGCGTAGCCCAGCGTCGCCCCGCCTTCGAGCGTGATGCGAAAGGCCGCGACACCCAGCTCGTCGTGCGAGCACAACAACGGGCTCACCACCACACCGGGCAGGGGCGAAAAGGCCTCCTCGAAAAGCTCGCTGGGGCGATGCAAGATTCCCTCGCGAGTGGCCCGCCCCCGATGCCGACGGTGCATGAAGAGCCGGGTGGCGTCCGGGCGAGCCTGAAGCCACCCGACATTCCAGTGGTCCGCGTCCAAGTGTGTGAGGATCATGGCATGAATCGGCAACTCGCCCAGCCCGGCCTGGTGGAGCAGGGTGCGGGTCCGCCGGGGCGAAAGCCCGGCGTCGAGCAGGATCACTCCCGGCCCATCCGCACCGTCGACCATGAGCGCGGAGCAGTTGCCCCCGGAGCTGCTGGCTAAGACGCACAGGGCCGCGTTCACGCGTCGGTGTCCGAGGCTTCCTCGCCCACGCCCGATCGCGAAGGCGGCGCGACCATACCCCGCTTGCTGGCGGCACAGAAGTCCGCCATCTCCTGCACGCACGGGGATTGCCTCCCGAGCTGGGTCAGAATCTCGAGCTGCTCGGCCCGGGGCAGGCGTGCCCGAAAGGCCTCGCGAAACGCCCGACGCAGCAGGGTGATTTCGTCTCGGGACACCCCGTTACGGCGCAGGCCGACGGCGTTCAGCCCGTGGATGGTGTTACGCCCGCCCACCAGGCAAAACGGCGGCACGTCCCGCGAGACGGCCGTGAGCCCCGACAGCATCGACAAGCGCCCCACACGCACGAACTGGTGTACCGCCACGTTGCCGCTGAGAGTGACCCGGTCGCCAAGCTCCGAGTGCCCGCCCATCATTGCCCCGTTGCAAAGGATGGCGTCGTTGCCCACTCGGGCGTCGTGCCCCATATGGCTTTGCACCATCATGAAGCACCGGTCGCCCAAAATCGTCGGCGGGCCCGCCCCCGGGGCCTTGCTCGCCGCGTGAATCGTCACCCCCTCGCGAAGGATGCACTGCGACCCGATCCTCACCCCGGCGCTCGCCATTCCTGGCTTGAACTTGTAATCCTGCGGCGGGAACCCGATGCTCGCGTTCGGATAGATCGTCGTCCCCTCGCCCACCTCCAGCGGGCCCTGCAAGTAGACGTTGGCGATCAGCGTCACCCCGGGTCCCAGCTTCACCGCCCCGCGAAGCGTGCAGTGGGGCCCGATCTCAACCCCCGGCGAAAGCTCAGCCTCGGGATCGATAATGGCGGACGGATGGATCTTTGGCGGCGGCAGAGCCGGCGTGCTCGGCGTGTAGGTACTCGACATGTGCCAGGATCGTACCCTGCTCCTCAATCTCGTGGCACAGGCCTCCGGCCTTTCCCCTCCCAGCCCATCTTCCTGCTTCTTTCCGATCCCCCGTACACTCCCCCATGGCTGGCGCGATGGACCTGCGAGTGATCGATCTTGGCGTGCGTCCGTACGCCGACGCCTGCCAAGACCAAGCCGATCGCCACGAAGAGGTCCTCGCCTCGCGCGACGCGCCCACTCGTGTGGGGTACATCCTATTGGTGGAGCACCCGCCGGTGGTCACCATCTCCCGCCGCGCCTCTGCGAAGGACCACCTGCTGGCCACACCTGAGCACCTCGCATCCCGAGGCATCACCGTCTGCGAAACCGACCGGGGCGGGGACATCACCTACCACGGCCCGGGCCAACTGGTGGCCTATCCGATCCTCGACCTCAACCTGCTGGGCTTGGGCATTCACGCCTACATGCGATTGCTGGAAGAGAGCGTCATTCGCACGCTGGCCCACTTTGGCCTGGCAGGCCAGCGCGACGAGACTGCCACCGGCGTCTGGGTGGCGAACGGGCCGAACCTCGCCAAGATCGCCGCGATGGGCGTGCGGGTGCGCCGCTGGATCTCAATGCACGGGCTGGCGCTTAATGTCTCCCCTCGGCTGGAGGACTTTCAGCTCATCGTCCCCTGCGGGTTGGTGGGGCGCCAGGTCACCAGCCTGCGTGAGCTGAAAAGAGACCAAACGCCCCTCATGCAGGACGTCAAGCTGGCGCTGGTGCGTGAGCTGACAGACTTGATCGAGCAAGTCCACCAGGCGGCCATCGCTGCGCGCTCTCGGGCGGATTGATCCTGCCCGGGGCTGGGTTGAGGTTACTTCGGGGTCGCAGGCGCGACGGGCGCATCGCCCTGCCCCTGGGGCACCGCGATGTTCTCGAGGTTGAACTGCGTGATCAGCCGATCGGTGATATCGTCGGCAATTGGCCCCTTCACCACCGGCCGGGCCAGGATTTCCTGGACCGCTCCCTGCAGATTCAGCGAGCGGATTTCGGCGTTGGGCTGGCGGGTGGCGATCAGGTGGGTGTACCCGAGCGACGTGGCGGCTTGGGCCGCCGTCTCTGACACCAGCTTGTACGCCTCGATCACCTGGGTGGTGTTGAACTTCTCAACCTGCGCCCGCGCTTCCTGATCCTTCTGCTGCAACTCCCGCTGCAACGTCGCGAACGACTGGTTAAGGGCCTGCACCTTGGGGTCCTTGCTGTCCGGCTGTCTGGCGGCCTCGGGCAGAGCCTCGAACTGCGCCTGAACATCCTTCAGCGCGTCGACCTTGCTCTGCAGCTCTTTGTTGAGCGAGTTGGCCAGGGTGTCGCGCGCCGACTTGTACTTGTCGGTGGCGATCAGCCGCTCCGCGACATTTAGAACGTCCGCGGTGGCAATCCGCAGCGTCACTTGCGAGCCAGCCTGCGCGTCGGCCTTGGAGACATCGTGCTGCGCTGCCAAGCCCAGGTAGATGGCGCCCGCCACGCCAGCATAGATCGCGATTCGTTCGGCCTGCTTCAGAAACATCGTCGCCATGGGGTGCTTCTCCAAAGGTGAGCCGAGAGTGTAGACATTCGGCTGGGTGTTTTGTGAGGGGGTGAATGGGTGCAGGGGTGATGGCTCGAGCAAGCCCCGGGCGTGCGGACTGGGCCTACCAGTCGAGCGGCGCTCGCCACACTCGCAGCAGTTCGTCCACCGAGAGGTCCACCTCGCCGGCGCTCCATGTCAGCTTGCCGCTTTCGTTTAGCTTGCCGATGGGCGTGACGGTCAGCCCGCCGTAGTCGCGGGCGACGGTGCGGATGGCGTTCAGGTCTTCGGCGCGAATCTCCAGCACGTAGCGGCTGGGGTCCTCCGCAAAGGCCAGGTGTTCCAGTTCCATCAGGTCGCTGGCGAGGCTCAGGTCCGCGCCCAGGGCCTTCACTTTGGTCGGCGTGCGAGTAAGGAGATCGGCCAGAAGCCCGCCAGCGCTGGCCGTCGAGGCGCGAGGCTCCGCCCCCGCCGTCGCGATCAGCATCTCGGCGATCGCCACCATCAGCCCCCCTTCGGAGCAGTCGTGTGCCGAACGCACCAGCCCGTCGGTGATCATCTGGGCCACGCCGCGCGCCGCCTGCGGGCCGAGCTTGAGGTCCACCGTGGGCATCGTCGCGAACTCTTCACGCGTCGCCGGCGTGCCGGGGAACAACTGCGAGTAGTACGACGCTCCCATGTTTGACGTCGTCGCCCCGACGAGCACCAGCAGGTTGCCCGGCGTCTTGGCGTCCATCGTCACGCAGCGATTGATCGACGGCACTTGGGCCAGCCCGGTGATGAGCAGCGTGTGCGGAATCTCAATCACGCGGCGTTCGCCCGTCTCCGGGTCGTCGAACCGCAACTGGTTGTTCAGCGAGTCCTTGCCACTCACAAACGGCGTGCGATACGCCTTGGCCCCGTCGTAGCACCCTTCGCACGCGCGGACCAACGCAGCCATGTTGTGGGGCTCGTTGCAGCTTGGCCAGCAGAAGTTGTCGAGAATGGCCGTGCGGTTTGGGTTGGCCCCCACGCACACCAGGTTGCGCATGCACTCGTCGATGGCCGCCAGGGCCATGTGGTACGGGTCACCCCCGTGGGCCGTGTCGCCAAAGGGCGTTTGCAACCCGCTGGCCAGCGCGATGCCCTTGCCTGAGCCAGCGATCGGCTCCAGCACGGCCGCATCGCCCGGGCCCTGGCCCGCGACGCCCACCAGCGGCTTGGTGACAACGTTGCCCTGCACCTCGTGGTCGTACTGCCGCACAATCCAGTGCTTGCTGGCGATGGTTGGGTGAGCGAGCAGCCCCTTGAGCGCGTCGGCGATGGTGGGGGGCTTGTTGTTGATCGGTGCCGGCGCGGGCGCTTTGGGCAGCCAGGTGGCTACTCGCGTGGGCATCGGCACCCCGTCGTGCAAAAACTCCATCGCCAAGCGTCCGACTTCCTGGCCCTGGAAAAACAGCTCCAGCTCGCGGCTTTCGGTTCCGAAGACGCCCAGGTCGGCCATTTCGACCCCCTCGGCCTGGCAGATGGCCGCCAGGGCCTCAAGGTTCTCTGGCGGCACCGCCAACACCATCCGCTCCTGCGCCTCGCTAATCCAAATCTCCGTGTACGAGAGCCCGGCGTACTTCAAGGGCGCCTGATCCAGCAAAACCTGAGCCCCCAGCTCGTTGCCCATCTCGCCGATGGCGGAGGAGAAGCCCCCTGCGCCGCAGTCGGTCATGGCGTGGAAAAGAGGAAGTGGCAAAGTGGCGGAGTGGCGAAGTGGCGGAGTGGAAGCACTCGCTTCGCCCGCCGGTTCCATCACTTTGTCACTTTGCCACTCTGCCACTCCGCCACTTCTTGCTCTGAGAATCGCGTCCAACACCCGCTTTTCTTCGATCGCGTTGCCGATCTGCACCGCGTGCGAGAACTCGTCGGCGTGGGTTTGTTCCAGCTCGGCCGACGAGAAGGTGGCGCCGTGAATCCCGTCGCGTCCGGTGCGCCCGCCCAGGGCGATGATGCGATCGCCCGCTTGGACTTTGCCGTGGACCAGGTGCTTGGGGATAAGCCCGACGCACCCGCAGAAAACCAGCGGGTTGCCGACGTAGCGATGATCGAAGGCGACGGCCCCGTTGACGGTGGGGATGCCCATGCGGTTGCCGTAATCGCGTACGCCCGCGACCACTTCGCTCAGCACGCGCCGGGGGTGGATGGTGCCGGGAGGGAGCGGCATTTCGCCGTCTGCCTCGCCCCACCCGGTGGGGCTGCCCACGCAAAACACATCCGTGCTCGCGATCGGCTTGGCGCCAAGACCGGTGCCGATGACATCGCGGATGCACCCGCCCGCGCCCGTCGCGGCCCCGCCGTAGGGCTCGATGGCGCTGGGGTGGTTGTGGGTTTCGACCTTGATGCACACGCCGTAGTTGGCGTCGAGCTCCACGACGCCCGAGTTGTCCTTGAAGACCGAGAGGGTCCAATCGACGCCCTCTTTAATGAGCTCGTACGTCGCGGCCGCCACCGTGCTCTTGAGCAGGTTGTCGATTTTCACCGAGCCGTCGGCCGTGAGCGTGTGCCCGGGCCTTCCGGCCCAGTTGATGGGGTCGGGCGTTGCGGCGACCGCCGGTGGCACAGACGTCCCGCCTGGGCCTTCCTTTCCTGCCGCCTTCTTCCCGCCTGCAAACCCGCGCATCTCAAACTCGCCGGTGCCGTCGGTACGAACCTTGGGTGCCGCGGCTTTCGCCCCACCCGTGTTCACCGGCCCGTACACCACCTTGCTCTTCAGCGTCTTGTGAACGCAGTGCTCGGACCACGTCTGGGCGATCGTCTCAAGCTCGATGTCGGTCGGGTCGCGATCCTGGGCCTCGAAGTAATCACGCACCGCCCGCAGCTCCGGCAGGCTCATAAAGAGGTGCGCCTCGCGGCTCAGGGCCTCCAGCTCCTCATCGGTCTTGCCTCGCAGCGGCACCTGCGTGATCGCAAACTCGTACTCCGCCCCCTTGGGCAAGACCTTGGGAACAAACGGCTTGGTCACGATTCGGTGAATGACCGGGTTGGCCAGCGCCTTGGAGGCCAGCAATGTCGCTTCTACTTCGGTGATCCCCATGAGGTCGTAGCGGGTGCCGGTGGCCACCAACGTCTCGACCCCCACCAATGCACCGATCGCCCGCGCCACCGACTGCCCCGCCGGGTCCATCACCCCGGGCAGGGGATGCACCTCGACCACGCTGGCGTCGCCAGCGGGCTGGGCCCCGACGAAGGCTTCTTCGGTGACCGGGTCGGCGAGCAGTTTCTGCGCGATCGCCTTCTTGGCGGTGGGTTTCAGCTTTCCCTCGATCAGATACACCCGCGCCACCTGGGCGCTGGTGGGCGTTAGACCCAGGCCATGGGCCTTGGCAAGGGTCGCGGCTGCCCGGGGGTCGGTCACGCCAGGGCGGACCCGTACTTCGACGCGAAAAAGTGGGGTGCTCACGGCTCAAGGATAGATCGCGCGGCCCTCGGAAAAGTGCCCGCGCGGATAACGCCCAAAATCGGCGCGCAAGACGGGCCCTTCCCCCCGTCGCACCCACCCAAGACAAGGTACAGTTTGCTCACCCATGACCGAACGCACGCTGCAATCCGACCCCGCCAGCACCGACTTTGTACCCGGGGCCGCCCCGTTGGCTGAGGGCGAAGCCGCCCGCCCGCCAGCGGGCCCGATGCTCTTTGAAATCTCCACCGAGGTCTGCAACCAGGTGGGGGGGATCTACCAAGTCATCCGCTCCAAAGCCCCGCTGATGGTGCAGCGATGGGGGGAGCGATATTGCTGCGTCGGGCCTTGGGAGCCCGCCAAAGCGAACGTCGAGTTCGAAGAAATCAAGCCCACCGGGTGGATCGCCCGCGCGTTGGATCGACTGCGCGAGCAGGGGCTGATCGTCCACTATGGGCGCTGGCTCGTGCCCGGGCGCCCGCGGGTGATGCTGCTGGAGTACTGGCTTTCGCCGGAGCGTTTGGCCCAGGTGAAGTACAAGCTGTGGGAAGAGCACGGGCTGGAAACCCCGGGCCAGGATGGGCTCGTGGACATGGTGGTGTGCTTCGCAGAGGCGTGCCGCCGGTTGTTCGAGGCCCTGTGCGAGCAGCGCGGGCCCTCCAAGAGCGGGGCGCCCCTGCTGGCGCATTTTCACGAGTGGCTGGGGGGGCTCGCCATCCCGCTGATTCGTCGCCAGGGCTTGGCGGTGGCAACCGTGTTTACAACGCACGCGACCATCTTGGGCAGGTACATCGCCAGCAGCCGCGACGACTTTTACGACCAGCTCCCCTGGCTTGACCACAACCACGAAGCCGCCTGGTTCAACGTGAAGACCCAGCACGGGATCGAGCGAGCCGCGGCTCACGGGGCGCATGTCTTCACGACGGTTTCCAGCATCACCGGCGAAGAGTGCACGACCCTGCTGGGCCGCTCGGTGGACGTTGTGACGCCCAACGGGCTGACCATCGGGCTCTACAACGCCGGGCACGAGCAGCAACGCCTGCACGGAGAGTACAAAGAGGCCATTCATCGCTTCACCATGGGGCACTTCTTTCCCAGCTATTCCTTTGACCTGGATCGCACCCTCTACATGTTCACCAGCGGGCGCTACGAGCCCAAGAACAAGGGCTTTGATCTGTGCCTGGAGGCAATGGCCCGCCTGAATCACGAACTCAAGCAGGCGAACCTGGGCAAGACCGTCGTCTTCTTCATCGTCAGCCGCCGGGGTACCAACGGCATCAACCCGCTGGCGATGGAAAAGCGCGGGGTGCTCAACGAGCTCAACGACTGCTGCAAGCACATCGTCGATGGCGTGGGGAACCGGCTCTTCCAGAGGGCCGCGGCTCAGGGCAAGCTGCACCTGGATGACCTGGTAGACGAATATTGGCAGCTGCGTTATCGGCGTGCCCAGCACGCCCTGCGCCAGAACTGCCTGCCCATGCTGGTGACGCATCTGCTGCAGGACGACCACAACGACCCGGTGCTGAACCAGCTTCGCATGTTGGGGCTCATCAATCGCGAGGAGGACCCGGTCAAGGTGGTGTATCACCCCGACTTCATCACTCCTCACAATCGCCTCTGGGGCGTGGAGTACGACCAGTTCGTGCGCGGGTGTCACCTGGGCATCTTCCCCAGCTTGTACGAGCCCTGGGGGTACACGCCCCTCGAATGCGCCGCCATGGGCGTGCCCGCCGTCAGCAGCGACTTGGCAGGGTTTGGGCGATTTGTGCAGGAAAACTATCAGGACCCCGACCGGATCGGGCTCAAGGTGCTGCGCCGGCGGGGGAGGTCGTACCACGACTCCGCGGCCGACCTGTGCCGCTACATGCTGGAGTTCTGCCGCATGGAGCGCCGCGATCGCATTGCCCTGCGCAACGAAGTAGACAAGCGCAGTTGGGATTTCGACTGGTCCAAGCTCGGGCGCGCCTATCACGCCGCTCATGATCTGGCGATCGCCCGCTATCACGGCGAACAGGCCGCGGACCTGGGCGGGGTGGCGATGGTGCCGGCGTCGGAGTTGGCCACCAAGCTGGCAAGTAACCGGGGCGCGGCCCAGCTCGGCGACTTCAGCCGCGATGCGGGGCCCAACGCGTGAGCGACGCCATTCCTCGCGTGGAGCTGTATACCGATGGGGCGTGCAGCGGCAACCCGGGCCCCGGGGGGTGGGCCTTCGTGCTCATGCACCCCGCCAGTGGAAGCCAGAAGGAAGCCTTCGGCGCCGAGCCCGAGACGACCAACAACCGCATGGAACTCACCGCCGCGATCCGCGGACTTGAATCCCTCACCCGGCGCTCGCAGGTCGAGCTCTACTCCGACTCGCAGTACGTACTCAAGGGCCTGCGCGAGTGGATGGATGGCTGGAAGAAGCGCGGGTGGAAAACCGCCGGCAAACAGCCGGTGAAGAACCAAGACCTGTGGGAACAACTCGACATTCTTCGCGCCGCCCACCAAATCACCTTCCACTGGATCAAGGGGCACAGCGAGCACCCACAGAACGAACGCTGCGACCAGTTGGCGGTTCAGGCGTACAAGGCCCTCGTGCGCGGGGCTCACGAGGCGCGATAAGGGGATCAGCCGAAGCAAGTGTGTCCCCGGGGAGCGCTGCGAGCGAAGCGAGGGAGAGAGCGCGGAGTCATCCAGACCCCCGAGCATGGCGAGAAACTCTCGCCAAAGCCTCGGACGCGGCTTAGGCCGTCCCGCAGCAGGGCCTGTGTGCCATCGCCTCGCGAATCGAGGCCTTGATCCACCAACTCGCGCGGGTGCTGAAGCGCAGGCCCAGCGCGGGATCAAACTCTGCCACCGCGTCCAGGAGCCCGATGTTGCCATCCCGGATCAATGCCGCCAGTGTTACGCCCCGGTCTACAAACTTGTTGGCGATCGCGACCACGAGATTGAGGTTGGCCAAATACATGCGTTCACGACTCTGCGGGCAATCGTCATTGATCGCTTTCCAACCGAGCTCGCGTTCGTCGCTCGCCGAGAGGTGCTCAAGCTCCCCGACCATGTGGAGATAGCCAGCAAGCTGAGTTTCGCGTTCGATGGCACTCTCAGCGAGGTCCGACGACAGTCGCATGGTCAGCAATCTGGCGGCTCGCCAATGCGAAACCCGCTCGGTCTGATGAAATTGCATGGAAGGATTCCTTCGAGGTTTGTGATTGAGGTGGCTCCTGGATCTTGGCTTGACTCTTCGGACGCGGGCGCTGCGGGCCTCACTTATTGCGGGCGGCGCTGCCTTCGATGTCGCCCCCGAGATGCTTGACGTCATTGCCAAAGCCCTCGGTCGTACTGCACGCTGACACACAGGCGCTCAGCAGCAGGCCGAGGAGGATGAGGCAGTTGCGGCAAGAGCGCGACAGAGTCTGTTCGTTGCGATTGGATTGGGTCATGGGTGTGGCTCCTTAAAAGTACTCGAACGTGGTCAAGAAAAACTCTTCGTGAGATCGTGGCCCACTCGGCCATCGGCAGGGCGGCGTTGCGATAAGGGCAGCGGGTCGAAGGCCACTCAGCGTGCGGCCGAGTGGCACCCGAAGCCCGGTGCGAACGCGATGATTCGGGCTTGGAATGGAGGGCCGTGACTTTCGTCATGGCCCCCACAATGTCTCCCCTCCCTCTGCTCCCGCTGGTCGAGCGCGTCAAGGGAAGCGGTCGGGACTACTTCTTGGCGTGCTTGTGAGCGGCGGACTGGACGCGGTTCCACGCGTCGCGGCTAGCGTCTCTGGCCTGATCCCAGGTCAGGCGCGAGGTGCCCTTGGCCTTGTCCCAGCCGTGGCGCAGATCGGCCTCGATCGTGTCGAACTTCGAGTGCGTGGTGGGCTGGCGGCCAAAGGTTTCCCAGCCGTACTGGTAGGCCGGGGCGTACTCCTCGAACTCAACCGAGCGGTCGACGTTCCCGCGGGTCGGGAAGCTCTCGCGCCAGTATCGAGTCTCGATTTCGGGGTCGATGACTTCGGCGGTCGCCTTGCCCACCAGCCCGCCCGCCACGGCGCCTACAACGGCGCCCGCGACCGCGCCGATCGGCCCGCCCAGAGCGCCCCCGAGCGCTCCGGCCGCGGCCCCGGCGCCGAGCGCCCCGACGCCCACGGCCACGGGGTGCTCGCTGGGGTTCACGATTGTGGTTTCCCCGATGACATCGGGGTCAATCGTGCTCCGGCTGGCTTCGATGATGATGGTGGGTCGCTTGGATTCGTTCATGGGTTTCTCCTGGGTTGGGGCCCGCGACGCGGAAGAGCGCGAGGCCGGACAGGGGGCTTCCAACTCAGCCCCCAAGAGTTGAACACGCTGAGGCTCACTTGGGCTGTGCCCAGGCCGGGGCGTTCGACGAATCGATCAGCACAGATCGTGAGCCGTTGTACTCGAGCGACTTGGTCACCCAGTACGGTTGTCCGTCGATGATGACGCGGCAGGCGTCGGCCTTGACCCACTCGCCAACCTTGAAGATCGGGGCCTGATTGTCCATGTACGACGTCGGCCCGAGCAGAATGACCTCGGAGTGGTCGATCCCTTCGGTCTTGATCGTGATGGCGCGGGCGGGGGGCGTGCCGTTGGCGAAGGTTACTTCGGTGCTTGCGGTCACGTTGCCCTCAACGTGCTTGGCGGAAGCCGGCTGCAGCGACTGGATGATGGGGCCCTTGGCCGCCCAGGCCGGTCCGGCCAGTGGGGTCATTTCAGGGGCAAGAACTGGGGTCTCGAAGGTGGGCATGGGCACGTCGAAGGCTTTGTAAGAGTCTTCGGCGCGAGACCCGATCCGCAGATCGGCCAGATCGGCGGGGGTTTCGGTGCTGGCGAGCACCATGTCCTTCGAGGCGTCGATCCGCATGGCTCCGTCCAGAGTGACACCGACGACCGACCAGGGCACGAGATGCTTGGTGTCGCCGATGCCCAGGAAGTTCTGGTTCGGGTCGATGGAGACGAAGGCGACGTCGCCCGACTGGCGTTCCACGATGATGGTGTTGACCTTGCCGCACTCGAGGCCCCGGCAGTCGACCTTCATGCCGGTGAGCTTGCCCAGCACCAGGTATCGCGAGTACAGCGATGTGGCCGCGGCCTTGCCCACGGGCGTGGACTTGAGCACCCAGGCAGCGGTGCCATCGCTGTCGCGAAGGCGCAGCTCGTGGGTGCCGGTCTTCAGCCGGGTGGCGACCAAGAGCTGGTCCGGGTCGCGAGGAAGCGTCAGGGTGTCGACCGACACGGTGTCGCCACGCATGGGGGCCGCCAGGTTGGCGTTGACGAACCAAGTCGGCCCGATGGCGACGCGGCGGGTAGAGCCGTCGGCGAGCTCGGTGGTGATGCGCAACTGCTCGCCAAAGCTGCTCGTCCTCACGCGATCAACCTTGACGACTTTGCCATCTACTCGGGCGGACTTAGCCGCATCCAGCCCGCCGGCATAGGGGTCCATGGTGGAGTACGACTCCGGGCCGAACCTGGGCGAGTCCTTGCCGCCATCGTGCGGCTCTTTCATCGCTTCCCAGCTTTCTCTGCTGTACTCGGGGTACTGCTTGAGGCGCTCGGTGGTCGAGGCGAGGATGAGGCGCTCCTTGCCGCCCGACTCCCAGCGAAAGCTGGCGAAGGGGATGGCCACCGCACGTCCGCCAAGGCCGAGGATGGTGCCGGTCTTGATGACCACGTATTCGATGTGCCCCGAGCCGCGATCAAGGAGGAAGTCGGACACCGTGGCGATTTCTTCGCCGTTGCTGTTCGTCACGGCTCGATCGGTCATCCAATCGGTGGTGCGGTAGTCCGGGGTCCGTATCGCGTTCACGGGCCCTTCAGCCGGGGCGCTGATGGTTTGGGCAGCGGCGGGGACGGCGCTGCCCGCGGCGACGACGAGCGACATCGCTCCAAATACATGGGAGTAGAGTTTGAACTGCATGAGACGCCTGCTTTCTTGTCCGGACTGATTCCGGATTTGGTGATGGAACCCAGCTCGCGGAGCGGCACCGACGTTGAATCGGCGGCGGGCTCGCAAGTGAAACATCATCACCCCGCGGAGAGTTCGCGACAAGAGAGCAAATGTCCGCGTTTGGTCTTGGTTTACGCCTCTGCCAGCCCTTCGCGAATCGAGAATCGCATGAGGTCGGATCGCGAGGCGATGCCCAGCTTTTTCAGCATCCGCTCTTGGTGGCCGTCGATGGTCTTGACGCTGCGGCTGAGCTGCTTTGCGATCTGCTGGCGCGACAACCCGCGCCCGATGAGCCTGAGCACGTCTGCTTCACGGGTGGTCAGCGATGAGAGCAGCGTGAGCGGCAGATCGCGCCGGCCGACATCCAGGGCTTCGTGAGTCCGCTTCTCGGGCTCGATGGGCCCGCGTGCGCGGGTGGGGGGGCGGCAGCGCTCGCGCACCTTGGGCCCCAGCACGAACGAGCCCTGCCCGTTGCGCACCACTTCGCGGATCCCGTTGACGATGTCGTTGAGATCCTCGGACTTCGAGAAGTACCCCCGAACCCCCGCGGAAAACGACGCAGTGATGAACGCATCGCGGATGTGAGCGCTCAGCACCACCACGCACACGCCCGGGCAGATGCGCTGCAGGCGATCCGCCGTCTCGAATGCGTCCGGCCCTGGCATCTCGATGTCCAGCAGCACCACGTCCGGGCGAAGGCGCAGCGCTTCGTCGACCAGTTTGGCGGCGCTTGCGAGCCGCCCGACGATCTCCAGCTTGCCTTCGATTGCAAACTGGGCTTTGAGACCCTCCACCAGCACCGCGTGGTCGTCGACGCAGAGCACACGAATCGCCTGCGACACGCTCCCTCCGCCCTGGAGGGGCTGCCTGTCCTGATTCGGCGCCAGAGATTGCGCCAGGAGCACCGGCGTTTCCACAGGTTCCGCGCTGGGTGCGGTGCGGCGCGGCTTCTTGGTGGGTTGTGCTGATGTGGTGTTGTCGGTTCCGACTTTCATGGTGCACCTTTGGCCTTTCTGGTGGTGGGGACGCGGGTTCGGTCGGCTGCTTCACCCAAGACATGACGCATTGTTTCAAAGTCATCGGGAGGATCGATCACGAGCGCTCCGATCTCCTCCCATCGTGTGTGGACGCTGGAGGCCGATTTGCCCAGCAGCACGATGACGCCCTTGGAGTTGCGCTTTCGCCAGCGCGAGGCCGCGCTCAGCGCGATTCGCGTGGGGTCGGTGACCCAGATACTCGCGGCCCCCGGAAGCACCTTGACGGCGGGTGTTACTTCGACCCCGGCCCGCATGAGGATCTGAGTAATAAGGGCGGAGGAGCGATGGTCCTTAACGGAGATCATCGCCACCTGCGCCAGAGAGGGTTCGGGCTTGACACTGTCAGTCGCCCGGCCCGCCTTGGGGAGCACCATGAGGACCGTGGTGCCACGCTCGGGCTCGGAGCTGATTTCGACATCGCCACCGGCGCGGATGGCCACTTTGCGGGCGAGCGGAAGGCCCAGTCCGGTGCCCATCATTCTGGGCTTGGTGGTGAAGAAGAGGTCCAAAGCGCGGCGGCGAACGCCCGGGGTCATGCCACGCCCGTTGTCGGTGACGCCCAGCCGGATGTGCTTCCCGTCTTCGCTGAGCTTGGCCCAGACGCGAACCCTGCCCTGTTTGTTCCCTGCGGGAATCGCTTCCCCGGCATTCACGATGAGGTTGAGCATCGCCTGCGTCAACCAATGGGGGGCCACGTTGATCGGCGGCAATCGCTTGGGAAGCGAAACCTGCACCCGAACGTTCTTTGGGACCGCCCGGCGCAGCAGCTCTCCGACCTGGCTCCACCAATCGGCGAGATCGGTGGTGCCCTCGCCGTCGCTGGCGATGCCGGGGCCATCAGGATCGATGGCCAGAAAGTGCAGCCCGTCGCTGAGGTGCTGCAAATACGTGATCGACCGGCGCACTGCTTTGAGATGATCTAGCGCGCCGCTGGAAACTCCGTGATGCTCGATGGCGTTGAGGTGGGCCCTGACCGGGAGCAACATGTTGTTCATGTCGTGCCCAAGCCCCGCGGCCAGCGTGCCCAGCGCTGCCAGCCGGTCTGCCAGTTGCAGTCGCAGGTTCGCAGTCGCCAAGGCCCGGGTCTGGGCCATGATGAGGTCTTCGAGGCGGCCGCGCTCGGCCATCGTGTCCGGCCCCACCTCGATCTCCCGGCTCACGTCGCGGATGATGCCAATGAAAAACGGCGCGGCGTGGGCCGGAAGATCGGCCCGAGACATCGACAGCTCGATCTGAAGGCGCTTGCCGTCCTTGCGAACCGCGTCGAATCGGCGCGTGCGCTTGAGCGCCTTGGCCTTGTCGGAGTGGCGATAGCGATCGAGGTACCGGTCAAGGTCAGACCGTCGGGGCTCGGGGATGAGCAGCTTGACGTTTCGGCCGAAGAGCTCGGAGGGTGTCCAGCCGAAGAGCTCTTCAACCGAATCGCTCGCGGATTGAATGATCCCGCCCGCGTTCATCGTGATGATGGGATCGAGAATCGGATGCCGGTGGGTAGGGGATTTGAAGACTGCTTTTCGCTTTCGCGCCGTAGCGGGGGGCTTGGTGTTACGGGCGCTGGATGTCATCCTGTGATTTTAGGACGTTCTCAATGATCCCCAAGGAAACATGCGTGATAATGAGGGTTTAGGGGATGTTTCCTCGCATCTGCGGCTAAGTACGCGGCTCTTTACGAAACTGCTTGGTTTCAAGCTGCAAGCGCGGGCTGGCGCCCAGCGGAATCGCAGCCCAACCTGGCGCGACACCGGGCCACGGTCCTTCTCGGGGCGCCTCGTCAGACGATTCGCGACCTCGAAAGGCTGTGAGATCTCCTCGAACCGCGAGCACGCCTGATCGCGCCTGTGAACACGCCCAAAAACAAAAACCGGAGACCCATCCAAGACGGGTCTCCGGCGAAAGCGGAGAGGGGGAGATTCGAACTCCCGATGACTCGAAAGCCATGCTGGTTTTCGAAACCAGTCCGTTCAACCGCTCTGGCACCTCTCCGGAAGTGACGAACGAATGTCCATCTTTGTATCGGCCAGCGCGAAGGTCAACGTCGGCGGGAAGTATTCGGATCGGACTTCACGATTTCCCGGCCAGCGTCGCCTTGGCCACCGCCGCGATGAGCGCTTCGGGCTCGCTCATCCGCCCGGTCCCCACATGGCGGCACGCCTGCCACCCATCATCCGGCCCCACCAATCCAAACCCATCCTCCACCAACTGGGCCACATTCCGCTGCGTGCTCTTCTGGCTCCACATCACCCGGTTCATCGACGGCGCCAGCAGCACCGGCGTCTTCTCCCGGTCCACCGCGCTCACGATCAGCGTCACCACATCGTCCGTGCGCCCGGTGGCCAGCTTGGCCAGGCAATCCATGGTGCAGGGGGCGATCAGCACCGCGCTTACCGCGTTCGCCAGCGAAATGTGCTGCGGATCGCTCGACTCGACATGCTCCCAGGCGCTGGTGTACACCGGACGCCCCGACAAGGCCTGAAACGTCAGGGGCGTCACAAAGTGCGTGGCGGCCTGCGTCATCGCCACCGTGACTTCCGCCCCGGCCTGGGCCAGGCGGCTCACCACCGTGGCGGTCTTGTAGGCCGCGATCCCGCCCGTCACGCCCACCAGCACGCGCTTCCCCGCCATGGCGGCGCGCAAGAACGCCGCGTCCGGCATGGTCGGCCTTTGTTCAGGGTCAGTCATATGCCAGCGTTTGCCCTTCGCGATCCCCAGTTCGGCTTCGATCTACGTTTCCTAGACACGGCAAAGCCGCGTCGCGACCGATTACTCCGCCACCGGCGCGGTCTGGTCAATCGGCAGGTTCTCGAGGGTGATCTTGTCCTGCATGATCTCCTCGATGGCGATCTCCAGGTCCGACCTACCCATGCGGGGGATCAGCGGGCGGGCGCCCTCCATGAGTTGCACCACGCGGCGTTGCACCAGCACGCACAGCTTGAAGCGCCCGCCAGCCTTGGTTGCGATTTCGTCGCTCTTGAGTGCTTCGATCATGCGTGTACTTCGCTCCCTAAAAGTCCAACTTCGGGCCGGGGTCGGATCCGGCCCATGCCAAACCGGATGAATCCGGGCTTGCACCTTGGTGGTGGGGATAGTATGCTTCCACTCGGAGCCGGACAACGCGGGGGTTTTCGTCGGGTTGGTGCGTCGTTTGTTGGATCTGTGTTCCCGCTCGTCCCGCCCAGACATTTGTAGGACGCGTCGCGACGTTGCGGACTTCCCCGGTGGGGGGGCCGTGATGGACGCCATTGGACTACGCCCGGGGCACTCGCCTTGGGCGCCTGTTGGGGGTTGTGCTGCATGGCTGGCGAAACCGATTGGTCGCGGGGTGACAACGTGGTGCATGCCGCCAAGCCCGAGTGGGGGGCGGGCGAGGTGCTGGTCGCCGAGCCGGTGGTGCATGATGGGCGAAAGTGTCAACGTTTGACCATTCGCTTCTCGCGAGGGGGTACCAAGACGATCTCCACCGCCTTCGCCGAGCTTAAGCCCGCTTCCGACCTCCCCCGCGTGCCCAAGTTCATCGAGCCCGAGCCCGAGAGCGCTCCGGCTCCCCAACGATCACGCACCCAAGCCCCCCCAGCTCCCCAGGAGCAGGATCCGATCGCCAAGGCGGCCATGACCTCCGAAATCGCCCTGATCATGGGCAAACTTCCCGAGAAGGCCACCGACCCCTTCACCAGTCCCAAAGCGCGGCTGGCCGCCACGCTGGATCTCTTCAAGTTCACCGACACCGGCGGCTCCCTGCTGGACTGGGCCGCCATCCAAACCGGCCTGCCCGATCCGCTGGCCCGTTTCAGCCGCCATGAGCTCGAACAGTGGTTCGCCAAGTTCAGAATCGAGCTCGAAGCCCACCTGCGCAAACTGGTGCGTGAGCTTCGCAAGACCGACCCTTCCGCGTTGGCCGAGGTCGTCGCCTCCAGCCCGTCGGCGGCCCGCTCTGCGGTGCGGCGGGCCGAGGCGCTCGCCTAACCCCGCCCAAGGTCCGGATAGCTGTGGCGTGAAATCAACATTCGGCGCAGGTGGAGTGCGGCCCGAGCGGAAGACCTCTGCCCGCGGGTCGGATTTCGGCCTCTGTGGTCAAGGAATCACGGGATTTTCGGGCCAGGATGAAATTTCGGATTTTCCCAGTCGCGTGGATGATCTTGGTGTACATCAAAGGTGACAGGCCATCGCGGACAACTACGCTGCTCGACAGGGGCAGCGACGCGGGGGCCAAAAAACTCGATGTGTGCCGCTCACTGGGGAGTAACAAGAGATGAACGAGCAAGACTTTCAGACCAAACTTGGCGACCTCATCAAGCAGATCGAGACCTTGCCCGAAGACCAGCGTGGCCCCCTTCAGACCATCGCCAACGAGACCAAGGACCGCCACGACCGGATGAAGAAGACGGTGGCGGACCTTCAGGAGTCGCTCGACTACCTTCGACTTAGCGTCAAGTACCTGGTGTTTGATCTCGAAGCCACCCGCCGCGAAAACGACTACCTCCGCAAGCTTGTCGAATCGCAGTCGCGCCGCGAAGGCGACGACATGCCCGGCACCGACTGACCGTGGTTGCATCACACATTCGTTCGCCCTGACCCATTGAAAAGTGCGTCAGGGCAGTCGATCCGGGCGGGGTGCGCTTCTCCTTCACACGACACGGGCTTGGAGCCCGTGTCTGTGTTTTTGCCCGGGCCGCTTTTCGTCCGGGCCGGTACGCTTGGGCGTCGTGGCACCCGATTTGACCAACCCGGTCCCCCCGTTGCTGATGGTGGATCGGCTGAGCGTGACGTTTCCCCCGCGGGGCCGTCGCCCGGCCTTTCAGGCCCTCAGGGCAGTCTCCTGCTCGCTCGGCGCGGGCGGGGCGCTTGGGGTGGTTGGGGAATCAGGTTCGGGCAAATCCACCCTGGCCCGGGCCATGCTGGGCCTTACCCCTTCCTCGGGGCGAGTGGTGATCGACGGGCTCGAGTGGACCAGCGCTTCAGCCGGCCAGCTGCGAAAAGCTCGCAGGCACGCCCAGATGATCTTTCAAGACCCCGCTGGCTCCCTCAACCCGCGCTTTCGAGTCCTTGACGCTGTCCTAGAGCCAGTCCTCTTTCATCGCCTCTTCGACTCGCCCGACAGGGCCCTTGCCCACACCCTGCACACCCTCGAAGCCTGCGGCGTCGCACCCGACCTCGCCCAGCGCTACCCCCATCAACTCAGTGGGGGCCAACGCCAACGCGTCGCCATCGCCCGGGCCATCGCCCCCCGCCCCAAGCTCCTGGTCTGCGATGAGCCCACCAGTGCGCTCGATGTTTCCACCCAGGCCCAGGTGCTGAACCTGCTCTCGGACCTGAAGCGGGACCTCGGGCTCGCGATCGTCTTCATCTCGCACGATCTGGCGGTGGTCGAGCATCTCTGCGATGACGTGATCGTGATGAATCAGGGCGAGGTCGTCGAGCTTGGTCCGTGCCGCCGGGTGTTTGATCACCCGCAACACCCCTACACCCAGGCCCTGCTCAAGGCGATTCCCGCGGCACCGTGACGCCGCCCAGTCTTCGATTACGCGGCTTTCGGGGCGGGCTTGGAGCTGTTCAGCAGCACGTCGTACCGGGCCCGCAACTCCGGGTCACGCAGAACCGTGTAGGCCTTGGAAACCAACGCAAAGCGGGCGCTGGCGTCGGCGGACGGGTTTCGATCCGGGTGCAGCTCTTTGGCCAGAACCCGATATGCGGCGCGGATCTCGTCGGCAGTCGCCTCGCGTCCCACGCCCATGCTCGTGTAGAGGTCGTCCACTTCGATCTCGGCGACCACGCGCCCGGCCGGGCCGGGCTGTTGGCGCCGTGTTGCCTCCTGCTGCCTTTCGGCTCCCTGAGGTGGAGGCGTTGGCGAAGGCGTGGACACCGTTGCCTGACGCCGAGCTTCCTCGGCGTCAAGTCGGCTCTTGCCCGAGACGTCGTCGGCGGCGCTCTCGGCGGTCCCCGCGTCCTTGGTCACAAACCCATACTTCCCAAGCTGCACCAGCGCGATCGCCATGCCCTTGGAGACGCCCAGGAACTTCAACCCCAGCTCGCCCCCGCCCATCAAGAGGCCCGTGCGCCGGACCCAGATCACCGTCGCCTGCACCCGCAGGCACTGCGACTCCGACGACAGCTTGAGCGAGAGCGAGTCGCCCACCTTGAGCGCGGGCTTTTTCCCCCAGCGCACCCGCGCTCCTGAGGTCGACAGGTCAAGCACATCGCCCAGCGGGCACGACAGCCCGATGGCGGCGAATCGCTCCGCTGCCCTGGAGCGGTGCGGCCGCTTCTCGGGTTTGCCCAGCCAGTCGTGCAACATCAACCGAGTCATCGGCGAGAAGCCCCGACCCCTCGATGGCCTTCGCGAGGGAATCGCAACGCCCCAGCCCGGGAGCGTCTCAATAGGGGTTTCTTCGGAATAGGCCGGACAGGCCCTCTACTCCCAGCGCCGGCCCCATAACGCCAGATTGATCATCGGCCACGCCAGACGCAGCAACTCGTTGGGGCGCGACGCCACCGCGTGAATCGCCGGCTCGGTGAAGACCTCGCGAAGATAGCCCGACTCACGCATCCACCCGGCCCCCACGTCCATCCAGCTCTGCAGCGGCAGCGGAAAACTCGCCTTGGGCCGCGCCACGACCTCGGGGGGGACCTCGCCCGCAAAGGCGCGCCGAAGCGCGATCTTCGTACCCAGCGGCGCCGGTGTCGCCGGGTCGTACTTCTGGGACATGGGCAGCGACTCGGCGTGCCTTGCGACCACCCAGTCCGCCAGTGGCGTGCGTCCTTCAACCCCCGCCAACATCGTCGCGGTGTCCAGCCGGGCCAGCAGCCCAGCGAGATTCACCCGCCGCGTCAGACGCAGATGCACCTGCATCGGCGAATCGTCGGCCCTCGAGGATGCCAACAGACTCCAAGTCTGGCGATACCACGCCAGCAGCACCGCGTCTTCCTCCACCCCCCGCCACATCGTCTCCTGAAACAGGCTGGCCTTGGTCTCTGGGGGAATCCACGCCGACTCGATCAGGTCATGCACGCCCGGGTCGGCGCCCCCGGAGGCAAAGTACTTCGTGGCGCTCGCGAGCGGCATGTCGTAGCCGCCGAATAGCTCGTCCGCACCCTCCCCGCTGAGCGTCACGATCCGCCCGTCCGCCCGCAGCGTGCGCGCCACCTCATTGATCGCCACCTCGTTGGGCGTCGACAGCGGCGTCGCCAGCGCCGCGACCATCCCCGGCCAACGCTCTTCGAACATCTCCCGCGTCACCATCGCCCGGGTGTGATTTGTGCCCAGACGCGCTGAGGCCAGCTCGGCGAACGACAGGTCGTCGGTCTGGGAGGTGGACTGGGCCCCGGCGCAATACGTGTGCAACTCGGGCAAGCGCGGGCGGGCGATGCTGGCCACGATGGAGCTGTCGAGCCCGCCGCTCAGCAGCGAGCAGAGCGGCACGTCGCTGCGCAAATGACGCTCGATCGAGTCGATGATCACCTTGCGGGTGTCGCCCTCTTCAGCCAAGGGCGATTCGCTGGCCCAGGCTCGCACGCGCGGGGTCAGACGCTCGTCGCCCAGGTCCAGGCTGAGCAGGTCCCCGGGTTCGAGCGTTTGCACGCCCTGGTACATGGTGCGCGGGCCCAGGGTGGTGCGGATGGTCGTGAGGTACGCGCTGACCGCCACCATGTCGGGCCCGTCGTGAGTGCCGGGCAAGCCCAGCAAGGGAGCGATGGCGCTGGCAAAGGCGAAGTGGGGGATGCCACCGAATGTCCAACGCCGCCAATACAGGGGCTTGATTCCCAGGGGGTCGCGGGCCAGCGTGAGCCTGCCGGCGCGGACATCCAGGTAGCCGAAGGCAAACATCCCCCGCAGGCGGGGCAACGCCGCATCTCCCCACGCCCGCAGCGCGGCCAGCAGCGTCTCGGTGTCGCACGTGCTGGCGAAGGGGTGACCTTGCAGGAGCGGGGTCAGCTCGTGCCGCAGTTCCGCGTCGTTGTAGAGTTCGCCGTTGTACACCAGGGCGTGCAGCCCGTCGGGCGTGACCAGCGGCTGGGCCCCCGCCTCGGAAAGATCAACGACCTTGAGGCGACGATGGGCCAAGAGGCAGGCCCCGCCATCCCAGAACCCCGCGGCGTCCGGCCCCCGATACGTCATCTGATCGCGGGCGCGCAGCACCTGCTCGCGCGTCAGGAGCGGACGCGATGAGGCGGGGGTCAGAACTCCGAAAATACCGCACACGATGAGGTGTATCGGCTCGGGCGGGTTGGCCCGTGCAGCGTCAGACCCACACCTGTACGACGAGATGGCTTTCCTTCCCCAGCTTCCCGCTCCACTCGCCGATGTTGGACGAGACGAGCTTGACCTCGTAGTTGGGGTGCGCATCCAGCCAGTCGTTGATTTGCTGGTCGATGAAGCTCAACGCGTCGTCGCTCAGCTTGCAGTGAAAGCTCTTCATGTGCATCGCGCCGCTTCCCGACGCCACGGGGGAACGCTTCCAGTTCTCTTCCGCCTTGCGCGGCGCCCCCAGGCTCTGTGAAAAGGCCTGGATCTTGGGGGCGGGCGCCTCAGCACCCGGCGAATCTGGATGGAACAGGGGCGAGTATCGACGCATCGTCAAGCCTCCTTCTTGCATGGGCGAACCCGAAGGAACCGCGGCCAGAACTGGCCAGAACGCATCGTCCCCGCCAGAATACCACAGATGTCTGTGAATACGCAACCCTACTCGAGCGCGGGCAAGGCCCGAATCGCACGCCGCCGAAACGACCAAAGATCCCCGTCCATCCGACGCCCACGCAACTGCCACTGTCCGCCTGACTCCTGCAGTTGAACTCGTACGAAGCGACGGCCCAAGAAAACTGCCAAAACGTCCAGCCGCCA